>JAIOPW010000368.1 GCA_021413665.1 Rhodocyclales bacterium
TCGCTACGCTGGCTGAGCCAGCCCAGCACCAGTTTTTTCAGCACCGGTTCGCGGCCCGGCGAGCTCAGTCCCTTGCCGTGCACGATGCGCACGCAGCGATGGCCGCGATCCCGGCATTCGGCCAGGAAGTCGACAACGGCAACCCGCGCCTCGTCGCGATTCATGCCGTGCAGGTCGAGCTTGTCCTGCGTCACCCAGCGCCCGCGGCGCAGGTCGCGCAGCCAGGCTTTTGGCAGGCTGTCGCGTCGCCATGCGGCTTCGTCGCCGCCCTCGAGATAAAGGTCGATCAGCACCGGGCCATGCAGGGACTCGTCGAGCGCCGCCGCTTCGTCGAAAAGGTACTGTCGCGGAATGGCCGGCGGCAACGGCGGTTCGTGATGGACGCGGTCGTTTGCGAGCGGCACGGCATCGGCCACCGCCTCGCGGAACAGGTCGGAATCGCTGGAGGGAAGAGGCCTTTTAGTCACAGAGGTCACAGAGATCAAGGAGCCGGGACAAACCGAGCTTTTTCTCTGTGTCCTCTGTGGCTAGAAGATTTTCAAGCCAGGCTGTCGAGGTAGCGCTCGGCATCGAGCGCCGCCTGGCAACCGGTGGCGGCGCTGGTCACGGCCTGCTTGTAGATGTGATCCTGCACGTCGCCGGCGGCAAATACCCCCGGGATGTTGGTGGCCGTCGCGTTGCCGCTGCGGCCGCTCTGGGTGACGATGTAGCCGCCTTCCATTTCAAGCTGGTCAACGAAGAGGTCCGTGTTGGGCTTGTGGCCGATGGCGATGAAGACACCCGTCAGCGCGACATCCTCGGTGGCGCCGGTCTTCACGTGCTTGATGCGCATGCCGGTGACGCCGGTCTTGTCGCCGAGCACCTCGTCCAGCGTATGGTCCCACCTGATGGTGACCTTGCCGGCCTTCTCCTTCTCGAACAGCTTGTCTTGCAGGATCTTTTCGCCGCGGAACTTGTCGCGGCGATGCACGACCGTGACGTGGCTGGCGATGTTGGACAGATACAGTGCTTCCTCGACCGCCGTGTTGCCGCCGCCGATCACGGCGACCTGCTGGTTCTTGTAGAAGAAGCCGTCGCAGGTGGCACAAGCCGATACGCCCTTGCCGGAAAACTTCTCCTCGGAAGGCAGGCCCAGGTATTGCGCCGAGGCGCCGGTGGCTATGATCAATGCGTCGCAGGTGTATTCGCCGGCGTCACCGATCAGACGGATCGGCTTCTCCTTCAGCAGGGCGGTATGGATGTGGTCGAAGATGATCTCGGTCTGGAAGCGTGCGGCGTGCTTCTCGAAACGCGCCATCAGGTCGGGGCCTTGCACGCCGTCGGCGTCGGCGGGCCAGTTGTCGACATCGGTGGTGGTCATCAACTGGCCGCCCTGGGCCATGCCCGTAATCAGCACCGGCTTCAGGTTGGCGCGGGCGGCATAGACGGCGGCGGTATAGCCGGCCGGACCGGAACCGAGGATCAGCAGGCGGACGTGGCGAGTACTCATGGCGGGCAACTTTCTGTGGTGACGGATTGGCGGAATTATATAGTTCGGCCGGACGGCCGACCCCGATCAGGCTGCGCTCACCGTTGCGGTCGGAAAAACCCTTCGCCAACAGTTGCTTAAGCGTAGTCCTTGATGCCTCAACATGCTAGACTCCGCGCGATGGAAGTAGTTGGGGTCATGTTTGCGCGAAGCCATGCGAAGCCACTCTTCATTGGTTATTTCGATTGCCCGGACTATGGGTTCTGGCGTCGGGTTGCTTGCGGTTTCGGTCGCATTGACCAATAGCGCCTGCGCCCAGCCGGCGACGCCCTCTTCGCCAATCGAAAACTCGGCAACGGCTGCATCCCCCCAAGCCGGCGATGGAGCGCTGCGTTTCGCGATTACGCACTTCGTCGTTCACGGCAACACGCTGGTGTCGCAGGCGACGGCGGATGAAATCCTGGCGCCCTACCTGGGTCCCGGGCGGGATTTCGGAACCGTGCAGCAGGCATTGGAGGTTCTTGAGAAGGCCTATGCGGCGAAGGGTTTCAACGCGGTTCAGGTCATTCTTCCGGAGCAGACGCTCGAGTCCGGCACAGTTCACTTTCTGGTGGTGGAAAGCCGGCTGAAAGCCATCCGGGTGCAGGGCAACCGGAATTTCAGCACCGAAAACTACGAACGCGCGCTGCCATCCCTCGTGGTGGGGAATACGCCCAACTTCGACGAAATGGTCGACAACTTGCGGCTGCTCAACGAGAACCCGGCCAAGCAGGCCACCGTCGTCATGCGCGCCGGCGAGAACGAGGGTGAAGTGGAAGCCGTGGTCAGAGCCAGCGACCAGCCGCCGGTCCGCTTTGCGGTGACCCTCGACAACACGGGAAATACCCAGACCGGGCCTTTTCGCGTTGGGATGGCGGTGCAGCACGCCAACTTGTTCGACAGGGACCATGTTGCCAGCTTTCAGGCGATCACCTCGCCCTTGCGGGCGCGACAGGTGAGAATCTATGGCCTTGGCTACCAGGCTCCGCTGTATTCGACGAACGGTGTCTTCGGCATGTTCCTCGGTTATTCCAATGTCAATTCCGGACTGGTGAGCACCGTCGGTGGCAATTTCAACATTGCCGGCAGCGGGGTCATCCTGGGCTTGCGCTATACGCAATTGATACCCAAGCGTGGCGACTGGGAGCACAAGCTTGCCCTTGGCTGGGATTGGCGAGCCTATCAAAGCAATGTGACGATTGCCGGCGGCACCACCAAGCTGGTGCCGGACGTGACCGTGCAGCCACTCAGCATTACCTGGCAAAGTTCGCTGAGGAAGGCCGACTCTGAGTTGTCGGGCTACCTGAGCCTGGTACAGAACCTGCCGGGCGGCAACGACGCCAACGACGCGCAGTTCCAGAAAATTGGCGGCAGGTCAGGAGCCAATTCGCTGTATCAGTTATGGCGTTATGGTTTCAATTGGCAGAAGGCGCTGGGCGGGGATTGGACGATGCGCGCCAACCTTACGGGCCAGCATACCCGTCAAAGCCTGGTGACGGGCGAGATGTTCGGCATTGGCGGCGCGGATTCCGTGCGTGGCTTCCTCGAGCGGGAGCATTCCAACGACAAGGGGCATCGCGGCAGTCTCGAACTCTATTCACCAGAAATAGGCCCGCGCCTGTTCGATGGGCTGAGGCTCAGAGTGCTGGGTTTCTATGACTTCGGCTGGGTCAAGCGCGTGCATCCGGCGCCGACCGAGATTTACTCGACGGGAATTGCCAGCAGCGGAATCGGCGTAAGGGCAGGACTGGGCAAGGACACGACCCTGCGCCTGGATTATGCGAAGGTGATGGACAGCTCCCATACTTCGCGCGGCATGCGTCTGCATGGAGCCTTGTCCCATGTGTTCTGAATACGAACCAAGGGTTTGTGCCGTGATGCGGGCTTCCCGTGGGCCTCGCGATTCCCGCACCATGGATTTTCAATCCGGCCTGCGCACGAAGCGGATCTGCCTGGCCCTGGCGGCGGGCTTCTCGTCGCTCGTCCTGGCGAACCCGATCAATCCGACCGTGGTGGCGGGAAGCGCGTCCTTCCAGAGCACCGGCAATGCACTGACGATCACCAACGCCAACGGTACCGTAATTGACTGGAAGGGGTTCTCGATCGGGCCGGGCGAACTCACTCGATTCGTTCAGTCCAACGCGGCCAGCCAGGTGCTGAACCGCGTCACCGGTGGCGATCCCAGCGTAATCCTGGGCGCCCTTCAATCCAA
>JAIOPW010000465.1 GCA_021413665.1 Rhodocyclales bacterium
GGATGAGTTCCAGGCGCTGCTCGCCGCCCACGGCAAGTTCCTCACGGCCAATCCGAAGATGAAAATGCTGATCCAGGGCAACGCCGACGAGCGCGGCAGCCGCGAATACAACCTGGCGCTGGGCCAGAAGCGCGCCGACGCGGTGCGCAAGGCACTGGCCCTGCTCGGCGCCAAGGAAGACCAGCTCGAAGCCGTCAGCCTTGGCGAGGAAAAGCCCGCCTGCACCGAGTCCAGCGAAGAATGCTGGGCCAGGAATCGCCGTGGTGACATGCTCTATTCGGGCGAATTCTGAACATGCGACACGGCTTGGCGTCACGGTTCGCCGCGGTTGGCGCGCTGCTGCTGGCGGTGTCGATGCCAGCCCGAGCGGGCCTGTTCGATGATGAGGAGGCGCGCAACCGGATCGAACAACTGCGGGCGGAGGTGACCGACCTTGGCAAGCGCGCCGATACGGTCAGCCGCAACCAGATCGATTTTGCCAACCAGGTCGAGGCCATCAAGGCCGACATCGCCAAATTGCGCGGCCAGATTGAAGTCCTGACCTATGAACTCGAAGCCGCGCAGAAACGCCAGAAGGATTTTTACGTCGATCTCGACAACCGGCTGAGAAAGCTCGAGCAGCCGCCCGCGGAGGCCAAGCCGGAGGTACCGAAGGTCGATCCCGCGCAGGAAACCCGTGACTACGAGGCCGCGCTGGCCAGCCTCAAAGCCGCGAAATTCAGGGAAGCGGCAAACGCTTTCCTCGCCTTCATCAAAACCTACCCGACCGGCAGCCTCGCCGCATCCGCGCACTACTGGGGTGCTTACGCCCACGTTCAAGCCAGGGATCACGCCGGCGCCGCGGAACTGTTCGGCAAGTTCGCCGCTGGCTGGCCTGGCGATCCGCGCGCACCGACGGCGCTGGAAAACCGCGCCGCAAGTCTCGATGCCATCAAGGATGTGAAAGGCGCCAGGACGACCCTTGAACAGTTGGCCGAGAAATACCCCAACAGTGACGAAGGCAAGAAGGCCAGGCTCAGGCTGAAGAAGAAGTAGTGCCCACCGAACTGCGCGTCACTGAAATCTTTCATTCCATTCAGGGCGAATCCAGCCGCGTCGGCTTGCCCACGGTCTTCGTCCGCCTTACCGGCTGTCCCTTGCGCTGTGCCTGGTGCGATACCGCCTATGCCTTCGGCGGCGGAGAACTGGCGACCCTGGACGACATCCTGCAGCGCGTCGCCCGATTCGACTGCGCCACGGTCTGCGTCACCGGCGGCGAACCGCTGGCACAGAAGAACTGCCTGCTGCTGCTGGCCGCCCTGTGCGATGCCGGCTACTCGGTATCGCTCGAAACCAGCGGTGCGCTCGACATCGGCGGCATCGATCCGCGCGTGGCCCGCATTGTCGATCTCAAGGCGCCCGGGTCTGGAGAGGCGGCACGGAACCGCTGGGAAAACCTCGAGCTGCTGACCGCGCATGACGAACTGAAGTTTGTCCTCGCCTCCCGCGAGGACTATGACTGGGCCGTAGCGGCGTGTCGGACTTTGTCTGCCGTCGCTCTGCGTGACGGGGATTCCCCTTCGGGGGCCGCCAATTCCGCTTCGCGGGCCGGCAAGCGCCAATTTTTCGAGCGTTGCCCGGTGCTGTTCTCGCCGGTACAGGGGCAACTCGATCCGGCACTACTTGCACAGTGGATTCTCGACGACCGCCTGCCGCTGCGCTTCCAGCTGCAATTGCACAAGGTCCTGTGGGGCAACGTCCAGGGGCGTTGAAAGCTCAGCCCTGCAACGGAGGACAGGGCGGACGCTTGGCGGAAATCACCTGGGTGTTAACGCCGGCGTAATTGAGGCCGCCGAACAGCCGCGCATATTCGATCTTCACGCAGCGATCCATGACCACGTCGAGGCCTGCGGCGGCGGCCTTGCCGGCAGCTTCGCGATTGATCACGCCGAGTTGCAGCCAGAGGCATTTAGCGCCGATGCGGATCGCCTGGTCGGCAATCGGCCCGGCATCCTCCGGCTTGCGGAATACATCCACCAGGTCGACCTTGAGCGGGATCGCGGCAAGGTCCGGATAGCATTTCTGCCCGAGTATCTCGGTCGCACCCGGATTGACCGGAATCACCGTGTAACCATGCGCCAGCATGTATTTCGCGGCAAAGTAGCTGGGCCGGTTCCAGTTCGGCGAGAGGCCGACCACCGCGATCACGCGGTTGTCCTGCAATACGCGGCGCAGCCCGGCGACATCATCGGCCATCATGGCGTGCTTCCCTTCCCCTCGGGGCAGAACTCCGTCCGCAACGCGGGACCGCGCGGGACACGGACGAGCTGCCAGTTCGTCACAGCCCAGGCCAATATATCCTGCACAGTAGCGGCGGACAAGCCGGGCGGCGGGCGCTGGCCGAGAAACTCGAGCGCCGCAAGCATTGCGGGGCCGGGGCGCGCGATATCCAGAGGCGCGGCCCGGGTCTGCTTCGACAGCTTTTCGCCAGCCGCATTCACCGCCACCGGCAGGTGCGCGTAAGCCGGCGTCGGCACGCCGAGACATTGCTGCAGGAATATCTGGCGCGGGGACGAGGCCAGCAGGTCGGCGCCGCGCACGACATGGGTGATGCCGGCCGCGGCGTCATCGACGACCACCGCGAGTTGATAGGCATACAGGCCGTCGGCACGCAGCAGGATGAAGTCGCCTGCCTCGCGGCCCAGGTCGCTCTCGATGCGGCCCTGGATCGCATCATCGAAGACCACGCGGGCATCACCGACGCGCAGGCGCCAGGCGCGTGCCGCGCGCCCCGGCGCCAGGCCTTCGCGACACGTGCCGGGATAGATTGCGGCGCCGTCGGCCGCAATGGCCGAATCCGCCAGTTCCCGTCGCGTGCAAGCGCATGGAAATACCCGATCCACCTTCTTCAAAGACTCCAGTGCGGCGGCGTAGGCGTCCACGCGGCGGCTCTGCCAGACCACCTCGCCATCCCATGCCAGACCGCAGGCCTCCAGGGCATGAAGAATCGCCGTGGCCGCGACCATGGAACAGCGTGGCGCATCGACATCTTCCATGCGCAGATGCCATTCGCCTGCGCTGGCCTTCGCCTCCAGGTAGGAACCGACGGCAGCGACCAGCGAACCGAAATGCAAAGGCCCTGTCGGTGAAGGGGCGAAACGGCCGCGATAGCCGGGTCCGGGATCAGTCATGAGGCATATTAAAGCCTATTTCAATAGCACGTTGCGGCGTAAAACGGTAGCATTCGGTTCATACGAACAAGGGAGCCGTCCATGGCCACGCTGGAACTCAATGCCGACAATTTTCAACAGACCATCAATGACAACGCCAATGTGATCATAGACTTCTGGGCGCCGTGGTGCGCGCCGTGCCGCGGCTTCGCGCCGACCTTCGAAGCCGTATCGGAAAAGCAGCCCGGCGTCGTCTTCGCCAAGGTGAATACCGAAGAACAGCAGGAAATCGCCGCCGCCTTCAACATCCGCTCGATCCCGACCCTGATGGTTTTTCGCGACCAGGTCATCATTTATTCCGAGGCCGGCGCGTTGCCAGCCAGCGCCTTCGAACAACTGATCGAGCAGGCCATGGCACTCGACATGGACAAGGTGCGCGCCGACATTGCGGAGCAGGGCGGCACGGCTTGAGCCGACGAATTCCGGCGCCATGATGCCGCAATGAAGCCCTTCCTTTCCCGAACGCTCAGCGACGACGCCGAAGTACGGCGCATCGAGCTGCTTTACGAACGACTGCCGTCCGCGGTGGTCGCGGCGCTGATCGGCATCCTGCTCTGCTTCGCGGTGCTGTTCGAAACCATCGGGCTGGACGTCCTGAAGGCCTGGACGGCTTACATGCTTTCCATCCTGGCCGTGCGCGTCTGGACCTGGTACATGTTCGGCAGGGCCGACCGCCAGGCCACGCAGATGCGGCGCTGGGAAGGCTTGTTCGCCGCCGGCGCCTTTTTCTCCGGCCTGGGTTGGGGCTCGCTGTTCGGGCCGCTTTATCCGACGGCGGCGCATCTCGACCTGCAGGTATTCGTTTTCCTGCTGGCTGTGGTCGTTTCTTTCAACGGCGCCGTCTTTCTTGCGGCGAGCAATGCCACCTTCTGGCTGTTCACCGTCCCCATCATGCTGCCGGCGATCATTCACTACACCGACGCCATGAACCGGCGCCCGAGCTGGACAGTGGTGGCGGCCGTGGGCTGTGTGGCCGTGCTGATTCTGATACAGCGCACGCTGTATGCGTCCGCAACCCAGAATCTTCGACGCAGCACCCAGGCGGAATCCCTGCTCGCGGAGCAGGAGGCGATATTCGATTCGTCACCGCTCGGGATCGCCGTTATCGAGAGCAAGCACATCGTCAAGTGCAACGCGCGCCTGGCCGAACTGCTTGGGCGCCGCCTTGGCGAACTTGCGGGTGCGCGGATCGAAGATCACTTTGCCAGTGCGGGAGAAGCCGGCCAGTTTCTCGTCGATAGCGCCGGGGCTTTCGATCGGGGACTGCTGGCGCAGGGCATGTATCGCCTGCGACGGGCGGACGGAAGCCAGTTCTGGGCTGAATTCTCCGGACGCAAGATGGCGGGCGGAACCACTCACGGGGTCTGGATGATCGCCGACGTCACCCTGCGCGTTGCCCGCGAGCGGCAGGGGCAGGGCTGCGATCCGGCCTGACGCGGTCCCGGGTTGCCTGCCCCCGAAGGGGAATCCCAGGCATGCAAAACGCGCCGTCCCGTCGGCGCCGACTCTGCGCTATCCGCAGCGGCGAGGATCCGCAGGGGCTTAATCAGAGCGTTCTTTGCTCGACCGCCTTGCTGCACAGGGGCTTCATCACACGTTGAACAGGAAGTTGAGCACGTCGCCGTCCCTGACCACGTATTCCTTGCCTTCCGCCCGCATCTTGCCGGCTTCCTTGGCGCCCGCTTCACCCTTGTAGGTAATGAAATCGTCGAAGGCGATGGTCTGGGCGCGGATGAAGCCCTTCTCGAAATCGGTATGGATCACGCCGGCCGCCTGCGGCGCCGTGTCGCCGGCGTGAATCGTCCAGGCCCGCACTTCCTTTACACCCGCAGTAAAGTAGGTTTGCAGGCCGAGCAGCTTGTATCCGGCGTGG
Organism: Rhodocyclales bacterium; assembly: GCA_021413665.1. Classification (GTDB taxonomy): domain Bacteria; phylum Pseudomonadota; class Gammaproteobacteria; order Burkholderiales; family Rhodocyclaceae; genus Sulfuritalea. The sequence continues at coordinate 5,083 of JAIOPW010000465.1, forward strand.
ATCAGACGGTTCAGCCCCGGCTCGGTCAGTCCGAGATCGGCCAGGAACATCTGTTTTTCATCGTCTTCCAGATCGGCGATTTCGGACTCGATGGCAGCACAAACCGCGACCACTTCGGCCTTTTCCTCTGCCGCATGGCGGCGCACCGCCTCGACATGGGGATTGTTTTCGAAGCCGCCTTCCTTGACGTTGGCGACATACAGCACCGGTTTGGCCGTAATAAGGTAGAAGGGCTTGAGCAGGGCCCATTCTTCCTTCGAAAAATCCAGGGCGCGGATGGCCTTGGCCTGGTTCAACTGGACCAGGCATCGCTCCAGCACCGGCACCAGCAATTTGGCATCCTTGTCGCCGCCCGCCTTGGCCTGCTTCGCGTAGCGATTCAATGCGCGCTCCACCGCCGTCATGTCGGCCAATGCCAATTCCGTATCGATGACCTCGATGTCCGACAGCGGATCGATCTTGCCCGCCACGTGAATCACGTTATCGTCGGCGAAGCAGCGCACGACATGGACGATGGCATCGGTTTCGCGAATGTTGGCGAGGAACTGGTTGCCAAGACCCTCGCCTTTGCTGGCCCCGGCCACCAGTCCGGCGATGTCGACAAACTCGACGATGGCCGGTTGAATCTTCTGCGGCTTGACGATGGCGGACAGGGCGGCCAGGCGTGGATCCGGAACCTCGACAATGCCGACGTTGGGCTCGATGGTGCAGAAGGGGTAATTCTCCGCCGCGATGCCCGACTTGGTCAGGGCGTTGAAGAGGGTGGACTTGCCGACGTTGGGCAGGCCGACGATGCCGCATTTGAGGCTCATGGGTTTTCTTCCTTTGGTGCTTCTTTTGGCAACGCGGGCTTTGAATTGATGCGCTGCGTGGCCGCGGAAAAATCACCACGCGCAAGCATTGGCCAGGCCAGCAGCGCGCGGTCAAGGGCGGCGTCGATCTCACCGCGTTCCTCCTTGCGCGGCGCCTTCAGCACGTAGTCCACGACCTCGTTTTTGTCGCCGGGATGGCCGATGCCGATGCGCAGCCGCCAGTAGTCCTGGGTGCCCAGATGCGCCGTGATGTCCTTGAGGCCGTTGTGACCACCCAGGCCGCCACCGAACTTGAGCCGCATCTGGCCCGGCGGCAGGTCCAGTTCGTCATGCAGGACCAGCATTTCGGCCGGCTCGATACGGTAAAACTGCGTCAGCGCCCGGACCGACTGGCCGCAACGGTTCATGAAAGTCTGCGGCAGCAGAAGCCAGAGATCGGTACCGGCGGGGCGCGCCTTGCCGGCCAGCCCGTGGTAGCGGGATTCGCGGGCAAAGGAGGCGCCGAGTTCGCGTGCCAGGCGCTCACAAAGCCAAAACCCGGCGTTGTGCCGGGTTTCAGCGTATTCGGCCCCGGGATTACCGAGGCCGACTATCAGACGCA
>JAIOPW010000466.1 GCA_021413665.1 Rhodocyclales bacterium
AAATGGCGTGCTGATCGGCATGGGCCTCACCGAGAAGCAGGGCGGTTCGGACGTGCGCGCCAACACCACGCGGGCCGAGCCGATGCCCGACGGCAGCTGGCGCCTGACCGGCCACAAGTGGTTCCTCTCGGCGCCGATGTGCGACGCCTTCCTCGTCACCGCGCAGTCGCCCAGGGGCCTTTCCTGCTTCTTCGTGCCGCGCTGGACGCCGGATGGGCGGCTCAACGAGCTGCGCATCCAGCGCTTCAAGGAAAAGATGGGCGACCGCTCGAATGCCGGCACCGAGGCCGAGTTCTGGGGCTCGCAAGGCTGGCTGGTGGGGGAGGAAGGGCGCGGCATCCCGACGGTGCTGGAGATGGGCGTCTATACGCGGCTCGACTGCGCGATCGGCAGCACCGGCATCATGCGCGGTGCGCTGTCGCAGGCCCTGCACCATGCCGGCTTGCGTTCCGCCTTCGGCAAGCTGCTGAAAGACCAGCCGCTGATGCAGAACGTGCTGGCCGACATGGCGCTCGAAACCGAAGCCGCCACCGCCCTGTCGATGCGCCTGGCGCGCGCCTTCGATGCGCAGGAGGACGAAGCGGAAAGCCTGCTGCGGCGGATCCTGACCCCGGTGGCCAAGTTCTGGATCTGCAAGCGCTGCCCGACGCTGGTGGCCGAGGCGATGGAAGTCCATGGCGGCAACGGCTACGTCGATGAAGGCCCGATGCCACGCCTGTTCAAGCAAAGCCCGCTCAATTCGATCTGGGAGGGCTCGGGCAACGTCATGTGCCTCGACACGCTGCGCGCCATGGGCCGCCATCCGAAAAGCCTGGAAGTGCTGGCAGCGGAAATCGCTCCGGCGCTGGGGAAGAACCGCGCCTACGACGGCTTCGTGGCAAAGCTCAAGGACGGGCTGGGCAATCCGCAGGACATCGAACTTCGCTCGCGCGAACTGACCCAGGGCATCGCCTTGGGCGTGCAGGGCGCGCTGCTGCTGTGCCATGCGCCGGGACCGGTCAGCGAAGCCTTCTGCGCTTCGCGCCTGGCGCCGAGTCACTGGGGCACGGTGTTCGGCACGCTGCCGGCGACGACGGATTTCAAGACGCTGCTCGACCGCGCCTGGCCAGCGCAAACCGCATGACGCCGATCGACCCGGCCTGGCTGGCCGCCACCGAGTTCATCGACCACGAGCACCCGGTGGTCCGCGAGTTCGTTGCGGCAGGAGTCGGCGCCGGGGAGACGGCGAAGGAACAGGCCCTGAACCTCTACTACGCCGTGCGCGACGGCATCCGCTACGACCCCTACAGCGCCAGCATGCGGCGCGAGGCGATGCGTGCCAGCGCGACGCTGGAGAAAGGCGTGGGCTATTGCGTGAACAAGGCGCTGGTCTATGCCGCCTGCCTGCGCGCGATCGGCATTCCGGCGCGGCCGGGTTTCGCCGACGTGAGGAACCATCTCTCCACGGAAAAGCTGACGCAACTGATGGGCACCGACATCTTCGCCTGGCACGGCTATGTCAGCCTCTGGCTCGATGGAAAATGGGTCAAGGCGACGCCGGCCTTCAACCTCGACATGTGCCAGCGCTTCGGCGTGCGGCCGCTGGACTTCGACGGCGAGCACGACTCGCAGATGCACCCCTACAATTCGGCCAACCAGCGCCACATGGAATACGTCAAGCAGCGCGGCGAGTTCGACGACCTGCCCTACGACGAACTGGTGGGCGACATGTTCCGCATGTATCCGCAACTGGTCGCCCTAAGCGAAGGCGCCGCGGGTGGCGACTTCGACCGCGAAGCAATCGCCCGACCGGCGCCATGAGCGTATTGATCGAACGCCAGGGCGCAGTCACCACGGTCGTCATCGACCGGCCCCGGGCGCGCAACGCCATTGACCGTGCCACGGCGGAGGCGCTGGCGAAGGCCTTCCGCGACTTCGACGCCGACCCGGCGCAGCACGTCGCGGTGCTCTGCGGCGCGAACGGCCACTTCTGCGCCGGCGCCGACCTCAAGTCCTTCGTCGCCAATCCCGGCGAATGGAAACTCGAAGAAGACGGCGATGCGCCGCTGGGCCCGACCCGCATGCTGTTGTCCAAGCCGGTGATCGCCGCCGTTTCCGGCTATGCGGTGGCCGGTGGCATGGAGCTCGCACTCTGGTGCGACCTGCGCGTCGTCGAACAATCGGCGACCTTCGGCGTCTTCTGTCGGCGCTGGGGCGTGCCGCTGATCGACGGCGGCACGATACGACTGTCGCGCCTGATCGGTCATTCGCGCGCGCTCGACATGATCCTCACCGGACGCCCGGTCGGCGCCGACGAAGCGCTCGCCATGGGCCTGGCCAATCGCGTCGTGGCCGACGGCGAAGCGCGTGCCGCGGCGGAAGCGCTGGCGGCGCAGATCGCCGCCTTCCCGCAGACCTGCCTGCGCCGCGACCGGCTTTCCAGCTACGAGCAGTGGGGCTTGCCGCTGGCGGAGGCGCTGAAGAACGAATGCCGCCACGGCCGGATTTCGCTGGCCAGCGGCGACGCGCAGTCCGGTGCCGGCCGCTTCCGCGAAGGCGAGGGACGTCATGGCAACTTCCGTTAGCGTGAAACAACCCTTTCGGAGCGACGGGTGATATCGAGCATAGCGAGCCGACCAATAGCCCCCCGTGAGGGGGGACGGGGGGGCGGGCCTTCAATTCGCCTTTCGCGTGTTTCATCTTCCGCGGGTGGCGCTTGCTGCCATGAGCACTAGGAAACGGTCCGCAACAGCGGACGAACCCAACCGCCGCGCCGACATCGTGCGCGCTGCGGGACGGCTGTTCGCCGAGAAGGGCTACGCTGCAACCACGATCCGGGACATTGCCAAAGCGGTCGACATGCAATCGGGCTCGCCCTTCTACCACTTCAAGACCAAGCACGACATGCTGCGTGCCGTGGTGCTGGAGGGCATCGCCGCGATCAACGACGCGGTGATCAAGGCGGCGAACTCGGGCGGAACCCCGCGCGCCACCTTCGAAGCCATGCTGCGCGCCCACCTCGACCAGTTGCTGGGCAGCGCCGGACGCGACTTCGCCGCGACGCTGCTGCATGAGAGCCGCCACCTCGATCCCGAAGTGCTGGCCGAGGTGACGGCCCTCAAGGATCGCTACGAAGCGATGTGGCAGAAGGTGCTGAAGGACCTGAAACGCGCTGGACTGATCGCCGACGACAGCGCGGTGACGCGGCTGTTCCTGATGGGAGCGCTGAACTGGACGGTGCAGTGGTATCGCCCCGAGGGGGCGCAAGGCATCGGGCAGATTGCGCAACAGCTCGCCGCCTTCGTGCTCGGCAAAAAGCGGCGGGGTTAGAAAAGTCCCGCCGGCTGCCGCACCGCCTGCCACTGGATCAGTTCGTCGGCCGGCATCGGGTGGGCGATGCCACAGCCCTGCCCGACTTCGCAACCGATCTGGAACAAGGCCTGGTAGTGCGCCTCGGTCTCCACCCCTTCGGCCACGACGTTCATTTCAAAGGCCCGGGCCAGCGCGATGATGCCGTGCACGACGGCGTGGTCGCCCTTGTCCTCCAGCATGTCGCGCACGAAGGACTGGTCGATCTTGAGCGTATCGACATCCAGCTTGCTCAGATAGGTCAGCGACGAGTAACCGGTGCCGAAATCGTCCAGGGCGAACCCGACACCGAATTCCCGGCAGGCCTTGATCAGGCCCCCGATCCGGGCGATGTCTTCCAGCGCGGCGGTTTCCAGCACCTCGATCTGCAAGCGGCGCAGGCAATCCATCGCCCCGCGCCGCAGCGCGGCTTCCTTCAGCTTGTGCACGAAACCCTGCGATTGCAGATGATAGGCCGAGATGTTGATGCTCAGCCCGATCTCGAATCCGTCCAGTCGCCACTGGCGGAGCCGGTCGATGGCGGTAGCGACCACCCAATCGCCCAGTTCGATTTCCAGTTCGGTGTTTTCCACCATGTGCAGGAACTCCGCCGGCAACAGGCACCCGCGCTGCGGATGGTTCCAGCGTATCAACGCCTCGGCGCCGACGAGGCTGCGGGTGGGCATCGCCACCTTGGGCTGGTAGTAAAGCTCGAATTCGCCGGATGCCAGGCCATGCCTGATCTGCTGCAACAGTTCATGATGGGAGCGGGCCCGCAGGTCGCTCGCCGCATCGAACAGGTGGTAGCGGTTCTTGCCCGACTGCTTGGCGACATACATGGCCTGGTCGGCATGGCGCAGCAGGGTATCCGCGTCCTCCTCGTCCTCGGGATACAGCGCGACGCCGATGCTGGCGCTGATGTTGAGCACCGCGCCGCGCACGGCAATCGGCTGGTTGATGCGTTCCAGCATGCGGTGCAGGCTGCCGACACACTCCTCCGCCACCTGCAGCCCGACCAGCAGCACCACGAATTCGTCGCCACCCAGACGCGCCACGGTGTCGTCCTCGCGCACCGTATCCTTGATGCGCCGCGTGACTTCCACCAGGACCTTGTCCCCGGCATCGTGACCGAAGCTGTCATTGATCTGCTTGAAGCCGTCCAGATCGACATAGCACACGGCCATCAGGCCCCGATCACGCTTGGCCCGCGCCAGGGATTGCGCCAGGCGGTCGGCCAGCAGCGCGCGGTTCGGCACACCGGTCAGCGTGTCATAGTGCGCAATATGCTCGAGCTGCCTTTGGTGCTCCACGCGTTCGGTCACATCCGCCGCCAGGCCGACGATTCCCCGGATGCCGCCATCCTGGTCGAGCAACCTGACCTTGGTGATTTCCAGCAAGTGGCTGCGGCCATCGACAAAGGGCAGGGTCTCCATCGACACATGCGGCGTCGCCTGTTCGCGGCATTCCTTGTCGGACCAGATGCAACCCTTCGCGACCGACGGCGGCATCAGGTCCGCGTAATGTCCGGCCGCAAGGAACTGCGCTTCCGTAATTCCCGTGGAGTTGCAGAATCCGCGGTTGACGAATCGCCCCTTGCCGTTGGCGTCCACCATCCAGATTCCGAGCGGGGCGTTCTCCAGTATGGCCTGGAACAGGCTTCGCTCTTCCGCCAGGGCTTGCCGGGAATGCAGGACTTCTTCATGCGCCAGTTTGCGCTCGGTGATATCGGCATGGGTGCCGACCATGCGCTGCGGACGGCCCGCGTCGTCCCTCTGGGTCACCCGTCCACGGCACAAAATCCACTTGTAGCCGCCATCCGCGCAAAGCATGCGTTGCTCGGAAACGTATTGCCCGCCGAACTCTCCATTCAGGTACGCCTCGAGATGCGCGGTCGCCGCCGGCTCGTCATCCGGATGCAGCAGGCGCCTTACGTGTTCCGGATCCTGCCAGACCTCGCCGTCGTGGTAGCCCAGCATGGCGCCATAGCCCTTCGAGTGCTTGAATGTCTGCGCCCGGATGTCCCAATCCCAGATCGCGTCCCCCGCGCCTTCGAGCGCCAGCCGCCAGCGTTCGTCGATCAGCCGTTGCAGCCCGTGCTCGCGCTCCTTCCCGTACTGGACCTCTTTGAGCGTCTCGTAATGCCAAAAGATGAAGAACAACGCCACCAGATACAGGCAGGTGGTGGCGATGTCGAGACCGGAAAACCCCGTGTTAACCCCCGGAATCAAATGCGTCACGACGATCGCAACGTTGATGAACAGAAGCCACAACAGGCCGACGCGGATTCCCTTGAGGA
>JAIOPW010000431.1 GCA_021413665.1 Rhodocyclales bacterium
AACAAGGACACCGCCACCCGAACCGCTGTCCTCGCCCAGCGCACGCTGTCGGTCTTCGCCGACTGGCAGGTCGATCTGTGTCGCGGCGAGCAGCTTCCCGATGCCGACTACTGGAAGAAGCTGCACCAGATCTTTATCGCCGCCGAAACCCTCGGCATCGCCGCACGCGCCGTGAATGATCCGGTGCGTCACGGCAGTGCGCAAACCAGCGCGCTGGCGGCCTACGCCGAATGCAACCTGCTGAGTACCGCCAGCCCCTACGAGCTGCCGGCCCGCCACCTGGCCTGGGTCGCGCGCTGGGCCCGGCGCTGGGGCGCCAAACTGGCCTTGCTCAAGGCGCCGCCGGAGGACATCCGCAATCGCGCCGTGCCACTGTGGGTCAACCTGGCTTCCGATCGCCCGGCGGGCTATGTGCCGCAATCGTCCGCCGGCGGTCGCTGGCTGGAAACCACGGAGCTGAGAAAGAGCCTGCTGGCGCGCATCGCCTTGCTGGAACAGGGTCGCGCCCCGGCCGAACTACAGCTCGGTGACGATGTCACGCAGCCGGCGGCCGGCCAGTTGCTGCAGCGCGTGCTGCAACGCTGGTGCAAGGGCGGCGCGGCGCGGCGCGAACTGCGCCAGCCCGCCAATGGCGGTTGCAGTTTCATTGCCGGCTTCGACGCCGTGCATTACCAGCTTTCGGGTCGGCAGGTGTTCAAGGCTCCCGCCCGCGATGCGGCGACCTTGCGTCGCGAGCGCGAGGAATTCGAGACTTTCGGTGACCGCAGCCATCGCGCGCCCGGCCCTGACAAAGGCGATGATTCGCGCGTCGAGAGTTGGGACGTGATGGATGACTGGCGCCTGCTTGACGAATCGGATACCGGCCTGCGCATCAAGCGGCCGCTGAAGGAGGGCGTACGCGTCGGCGCCGGCCTGCTGATCGCCGTCAAATCCGGCACCAACGCAAGCTTCACCCTGGGCAGCGTGCGCTGGGCACTGCGCGAAGGGAGCGACTCCCTTGCCGCGGGCATACAGCTCTTTCCCGGCGAACCGAAACCCGCATCCGTGAAAACCATGGAAGTCAGCGAGACGCCCGCCGCCTGGCGGCAGGCCTTCCTGCTACCGGCAGTTCCCGCATTGCAACAACCGGCGAGCCTGGTGGTACCTGCCGGTACCTTCAAGCTCGACCGCAGCGTTGAAGTCATGGTCGATCAGCAAGTGCAGGTGCTGAAGCTGTTCCGCGTCCTTGATCGCGGCAACGAATTCGAGCGCTGCGACTTTCACGACTGAACCCGATGCGCCGGAAACACGGCGCTGAACTTCGACCCAAGACCTGGCTCGCTTTCGATCTGCAGCGTCGCCTGGTGCCGTTCCAGCACATGCTTGACGATGGCCAGACCAAGCCCGGTGCCGCCGGCTTCGCGCGAACGGCCACGATCCACGCGGTAGAAGCGTTCCGTAAGACGGGACAGATGCTGCGGCGCGATCCCGATGCCGCTGTCGCGCACCGAAAACCGCGCGCCGGCCGAGCCTTCGGCGCCCCAGCGCAGCACTATCGAGCCACCATCCGGGGTATAGCGCACCGCATTGCCCGCCAGATTGGCAAAGGCCGAACGCAACTCGCGGGTGCTGCCCAGTAGCCTGCGCGGCCCTTCGTTTTCAAGCGTGATTCGATGCCGCCCCGCTGAAAGCGCCTCCACCTCCTCGCAAATATCGGCCAGCATGGCGGCGATGTCGACCGGGTCTTCCAGCGGCGGCGGCGAATCGGTTTCCAGCGCTGAAAGCGTCAGCAAGTCATCGATCAGTTGCTGCATGCGCCTCGCCTGCTCGGCGGCGGTGTACAGGTAGTGCTCGATTTCGGCGGGCGGCGTGTCGTGCAGCGCATCCTGTGCCGTTTCGAGAAAACCAAGGGTGACGGTCAGCGGCGTCTTCAGCTCATGCGAGACGTTGGCAACGAAGTCGCGCCTCATGGTGGCGAGTTTCTGCAACTGCGTCACATCACGCACCAGAAGCAGGGTCCGCCCCGCAGCGAACGGTGCGGCCTGAACCTGCAGGCTGCGTCCCGGATTGCGCTGCGTGTGCAGTTCCAGCGGCACGCCGCGATGGTCCGGACTATTCAGATAATCGAGGAACTCCGGCTCACGCAACAAGTGGGTGATGCGGCTGCCGGTGTCGACCGATGCCTTGAGGCCAAAACAGGCTTCGGCATGCAGGTTCATCCACTCGATTGCGCGGTGGCCGTCGAGGATCATCACGCCGTCGGGCAGGGCTTCGGCGGCGCGGCGGAAACGGTCCAGTTCCTGGGTGGCCTGTTCGCGCTGCGCGCTGGAAAGGCGAGCCCGCTTGTGCAGCGCATCGAAGACCGCGCCCCAGGCGCCGCTGGCACTCGGCGTCGGCGTACCCAGCGGGCACCCTGCCCAGTGGATCAGCCGCAGCACCAGCCAGAGTTGGCGCAGGAAGAAGAAGCCGACGACGCCCAACGCCATCAGTTCCGCGCCGCGCTGGCCGGCCGCGAACCAGCCGGCCAGCGCCGCCAGCATCGTCAGCGCAATGGCCGTCAACAGTTCGCGGAGTACTGCGTTCACGCCGCCGAGATCCGGTAGCCGCTGCCGCGCACGGTCTGGATCAGGGCGTCATGGCCGCTGGCTTCGAGTGCGGCGCGCAAGCGGCGGATATGGACGTCAACCGTGCGCTCTTCGACGAAAACGTGATCGCCCCAGACCTGGTCGAGCAATTGCGAGCGCCCATGCACACGCTCGGGATGCGTCATCAGGAAATGCAGGAGGCGGAATTCCGTCGGCCCGAGGTTCACCTCCGCGCCACCGGCGGTAATGCGATGGGTCGCCGGATCCAGGCGCAAACCGCCGAGCTCGACCACGTCCTCGGTTGCCTGGGGGGCGTGCCGGCGCAGCACAGCCTTGATGCGCGCTACCAGTTCGCGCGGACTGAAGGGCTTGGTCACGTAATCGTCGGCGCCAAGTTCCAGCGCTTCGATCTTGTCGCGCTCTTCGGCCCTGGCGGTGAGCATGATGACGGGCAGCATCCGGGTGCGCACCTCGCTGCGCAACAGACGCGCGAAGTCCACACCGCTCATTCCCGGCAGCATCCAGTCGAGCAGCACCAGGTCGGGCAACGCCTCCTGTATCAGCCGGCGCGCGGTTTCGGCGTCCGACGCCAGTTGCACGACATGGCCGGCGCGGCGCAAATTGACCTCGATCAGCGACTGGATCGCCGGTTCATCTTCAACTACCAGTATCGTGGCGGGCATGGGCTTACAGGGCTAAGGGTCAAACTCCAGTCTATTGCAGCTTGATGACGGTTCCGTGACATCGATTCCGGCCTGTCGCGTACGCTATGATAGCGGCCCTACCAGAGGAGCAATCATCATGTCAGGTCTCGACAGCAAGACCCCGATTCCCACCGAGATCACCCTGCACACGAAATCGCGCATGCTCGAGCTCACGTTCGACGACGGCGGCCACTACCGGTTGCCCGCCGAGTTCCTGCGCGTCTGGAGCCCGTCCGCCGAGGTCCGCGGCCACGGTCCGGGACAGGAAACGCTACAGACCGGCAAGCGCAATGTCGAGATCACCGCCCTCGAAGCGGTCGGCAACTACGCCGTACAGCCAACCTTCTCCGACGGCCACAACACCGGCATCTACTCGTGGGATCTGCTGCATAACCTGGGAGCCAACCATGAAGCGCTGTGGGCAGACTACCTCGAGCGGCTTGAAAAGGCAGGTGCCAGCCGCGATATAGACTCGACGACACAGCCACCAAAATCCGGCGGTTGCGGCAGCCACTGACCAATGACACAAACCCATTTCGGTTTCCAGACCGTAGACGAAAAGGAAAAGGCCCGGCGCGTGGCCGGCGTCTTCTCGTCCGTGGCGCAGAAATACGACGTGATGAACGATCTCATGTCACTGGGTCTGCATCGCCTGTGGAAGAGGTTCACCATCGAAATTGCGGCACCGCGACCGGGCGAGCGGGTGCTCGACGTAGCCGGTGGCACCGCCGACCTGTCCTCTGCTTTCGCCCGCCGCGTCGGCGCGACTGGCCAAGTCTGGCTCACCGACATCAACAATGCCATGCTCGGCGTCGGCCGCGACCGCCTGCTCGACGAGGGTGTGCTGGCGCCGGCGGCGCAGTGCGACGCCGAAAAACTGCCCTTCCCGGACAACCATTTCGACATCGTCACGGTGGCTTTCGGCCTGCGCAACATGACGCACAAGGACAAGGCGCTGGTGGAAATGCGTCGCGTGCTGCGTCCGGGCGGACGGCTGCTGGTGCTGGAATTCTCGAAAGTATGGAAACCGCTGGAAAAGGTTTACGATGCCTATTCGTTCAAGCTGCTGCCCTGGCTGGGACAGAAAATCGCCGGGGATGCGGAGTCTTACCGCTACCTCGCCGAATCGATCCGCATGCATCCGGACCAGGAAGCGCTCAAGGCCATGATGGAACAAGCCGGCCTGGAACGTGTCGAAGTGTTCAACATGACAGCCGGCGTCGTCGCGCTGCATCGTGGTTACAAGTTCTAACGAGGAGAAGAAACAAATGAAGCGACTGGTGATTGCCGCCTTTGCCGCGGTGGTAGGACTGGGCATGATGGCTCCCGAAGCGGAAGCCAAACGCCTGGGTGGTGGCAGTTCGATCGGCATGAAGCGTCAGGCGACGCCAGCGCCCTCGGCTCCGGCACAAGCCGGCAAGCCGGCTTCCGCTCCTGCTGCGGCCGCTGCACCCGCGGCCGCCGCCAAGCCGGCGGGCATGAGCCGCTTCCTCGGGCCTTTGGCCGGCCTCGCCGCCGGTCTGGGCATCGCCGCGCTGCTGTCGCACTTCGGCATGGGCGAAGGCATGGCAAACATGCTGCTGATCCTGGCGCTGGTCATGGTCGCCTTCTTCGTCATCCGCTGGCTGATGAGCAAACGCAGTCCCCAGCCCGGTATGCAATACGCCGGTGCCGGCCCAGGCAATACAGCGCCGGCGAACTTCAATCCGGCACCCGCGCAGTTCGGGAGCTCGGAAGTCGGCGCTGGCGCTGCGGCGACTGCTGCCGCTGTCCGCAACATTCCCGCCGATTTCGACGTCGAGGGCTTCCTGCGCCAGGCCAAGCTCAATTTCGTGCGCCTGCAGGCGGCCAATGACCGTGGCGACATGGACGACATCCGCGAATTCACCTCGCCCGAAATGTTCGCCGAGATCAAGATGCAGTATCAGGAACGCGGCAGCAAGGCACAGGAAACAGACGTCATGCAACTCAACGCGGAACTGCTGGAAGTCACCACCGAAGACGGCCGCCATATCGCCAGCGTGCATTTCTCGGGCCTGCTGCGTGAGGAAGCCAGCGCCGCGCCGGAAGCCTTTGCCGAAGTCTGGCACCTGGCCAAGCCGCTCGACGGCAGCCGTGGCTGGAACGTGGCCGGCATCCAGCAGGTCTAGTCTCGCAAATGCAAGCCCTGCCCGCGCCGCTGCAAGCAGCCATCAACCACCTGCTCGGACAGGCGTCGTGGGCGCGCGAAAAGCTCGTTCCCTTCGCCGGACACTCGGCGCAGATCAAACTGCCGCCTTTCGAGGCGGCTTTTTTGATTGGCGAGGATGGCTGCATTTTCGCACCGGCGCCGGATGCGGACCTGGAGGTCAGCATTTCACTGCCGGCGGCAACGCCGCTGCTGGCGCTCCAGGGCAAGGATGCGGTGATGCGCGCGGCGCGCATCGAAGGTTCCGCCGAATTCGCCGAAACGCTGGGCTTCGTCATTCGCAACCTGCGCTGGGATGCCGAGGAAGATCTGTCGAAAATTGTCGGCGACATCGCGGCCCACCGCATCGTCACCGGCACCCGGGAGTTCGCCGGCTGGCAGCGGCAAGCGGCGCAGAACCTCGCCGCGAACCTCGCCGAGTATTTCACCGAAGAGCAGCCCCTGGTTGCGCGCCAGACCGACATCGCGGAATTTTCGAACGACATCGACCGCCTGCGCGACGACGTGGCGCGCCTGGAAAAGCGCCTGCAACGGCTGGCCTGAGCGAGCGGCCTGATGGCCCGCTCGAAATCTTCTATTGGCGATGGCGCCGGGCGCAACGCACAATGTCGGACCTGCCGACAAAACCACCATGCATAGGAGAAAATCGATGAAGAAGCTGATCGCCGCCACGCTCGCCGTGACCGCCCTTACCGCTTGGGCCGACGATGCCGCCCTGATCGCCGAGACGAAAATGACCGCCCTCGCCATCCCACCCAAGTTGCTGCAAATGGTGCAGGACGAAATCGACAAGGGCAGTTACCACGGCGCCATCGCCGCCTGCAACGACAAGGCGCCGAAAATGGCCGCCGCCGCATCGCAAAACACCGGCTGGGCGATTCGCCGCGTCAGCCTGAAAAACCGCAATCCCAAGGCAATGCCGGATGCCTGGGAACAGGCGGCGCTGGAAGACTTCGACCGCCGCCGTGCCGCC
>JAIOPW010000019.1 GCA_021413665.1 Rhodocyclales bacterium
ATCCAGCCGGCGAGCCGGGCGACCGGCAGGTAGAGCCAATGCCAGAAGTGGTCCTCGACCTTGACGCTGTAAAACGGCTTGGCGTCGCGCGCGGAGGGGAAATGCCGCTCCATGCGGAACATTGGCTCGAAGATGCGGCGAATCGGCTGGCTGAAGCCTTCGGCGGTATCCTGCGCGCGCGGCCCTTCGAAGTGGTAGCCGCAGTCCCAGGCCGTGGTGCGGCGGACGCGGCCATGATAGAGATGGCGCACCAGCCAGCGTCCCAGCAGCAGCGTGGCGGCGATGGTGACGAGGACGATCAGCGGCTCGTAGCTGGCGCGTTCGGGTGAGATCGGCGCCAGCATCCACCAACCATGTTCATTCAGCTTGTCGGCGAGGCCGGTACCCAGCAACTGGCGCGTGGCGGCGTCGACGCGCAGGATCACCGTCGACGGCATGACCCCGAGCAGCAGCGTGATCAGCGCCAGCCAGACCAGGCCGGCCTTCTCCCAGACGCCCGCGTCGTGAGCGTTCCTGAGCCCCGGCTCGCGCATCTGGCCGAGGAAAATGATGCCGTAGAACTTGACCATGGCGAAACCGGCCAGCGCGGCGACCAGCACCACCAGCGCCGCCGCCACCGGCACCACCATGTTGAGCCAGGGGTGCGGCAGGCCGGGCGAGAAGAGGAAGCTTTGCAACAACAGCCACTCGGAGACGAAGCCCGACAGCGGCGGCAGGCCGGCGCTGGCGATCACCCCCGCCAGCGCCAGCCAGGCCAACCAGGGCAAGCGGAGGATCAGCCCGCCGAGCTTGCCCAGGTTGCGTTCCTTGGTCGCATGCAGCACCGAGCCGGTACACAGGAACAGCAGGCTCTTGAAGGCGGCGTGGGCCAGGCAATGGTAGAGCACTGCGGTCATGGCCAGCGCCGCCAGCGCCTCCATGCGATAGGCGTGGAAGATCAGGGTCAGGCCGATGCCGACGGCGATCAGGCCGATGTTCTCGATCGAGGAATAGGCCAGCAGCCGCTTCATGTCACTTTGTACCGTGCTGTAGAGCACGCCGAACAGGGCCGTGATGAGGCCGACCACGAGTGCCACCACCCCCCACCACCAGATGGTGGCGTGCAGCAGGTCGAAGCTGACGCGCAGCAGGCCGTAGATGGCGGTCTTCAGCATCACGCCGCTCATCATCGCCGACACCGGCGAGGGCGCCGCCGGGTGCGCTTCCGGCAGCCAGACGTGGAGCGGCACCAGGCCGGCCTTGGCGCCGAAGCCGGCCAGCGCCAGCAGGAAGGCGGCCGACGCCCAGGCCGGCGAGAGTTCCTGCGCGCGCATGCCGGCGAAGCTGTAGTCGCCGGCGCCACCGGTCATGACACCGAAGCAGAGCAGGATGCCGATGGCGCCGATGTGGGCGATCAACAGATACAGATAGCCGGCGCGACGGATTTCCTCGTGCTTGTGGTCGGTGGTGACGAGGAAGAAGGACGACAGTGCCATGCATTCCCAGGCGACCATGAAGGCGTAGGCGTCGTCGGCCAGCAGCACCATCAGCATGCTGGCAAGGAAAACGTGGTATTCGAGGCAGAGTACGCCGGGCGCGGCGCCTTCGCCCTTCCTGAAATAGCCGGCCGCATAGATGGAAATGCCGACCGAGGTGAATCCCAGCAGCAGGGCGAAGATGGCGGAAAGGTTGTCCAGCCGCAAATGGAAGGGCAGGTCGGGCAGGCCGATCACCAGTACCGCGGTTTGCGCCTGGCCGCCGAGCGAAGCCAACGCGACCAGACCGACCAGCGCGCCGATAATTGCACCGAGCGGAAACAGGGTCTTGCTGATGAAGCGCGTGTTGCCCGGAGCGACCAGCCCCAGCAGGCCGATGGCGAGCCAGGCGCAGGCGGCGATCAACAAGGTGTCGATGGGAAGAAGGCTGGTCATGTTCGCGGCGGGGACTTTGCGAATTCTAGCAGTCGACCCCGGGCCGGCGCCCGGACAGCATGGCCGCGTCAGCCAAAACGCTGCTCCGGAACGAGGGCCGGCACCGAGGCCGGCCGCAAGCCGTCGACCGCACCAAGATTCTCCTCGCGCGAGTAGATTCGTTCGAGGGCCATGTCCGCCGAGGCGAAGAAGGCCTTTTCGCCGATCGCGTCATGGAGCCCGGTGGCCTTCATGACATCCAGCACCTGCTTCTTCATGCCGGCGAACAGCACTACGACGCCGTTGCCGCGCAGGCGGTCGACGATATGGTGGATCACTTCTTCGCCGGAAGCATCGAGTTCGTTGATGCCGTCGCCGACGATCAGCAGGTAGGGCGCCTGAGGGTTGCTGGCCACCGCTTCGAGGATGGCATCCTCGAAAAATGCCACGTTGGCGAAGTAGAGGCGGCCGTCGAAGCGCACCGCGGTGACGACTTGCGACGGCGGCAGGTTGTGCACCTTCGCGTCGCGCAGCGTGCCGTCGGGATGGCGGCCGAGAATCACGGTGCGCGGCGACATGGTGCGATAAAGGTAGAGGCCGATGGCCAGCCCGGCACCGATCATGATGCCGGTGTCAAGATGCGGCGCCGCCGCCAGGGTGGCGACGAAGGTGACTATCGCGGCGACGCCATCGTGCCTGCTGGCCTTCCAGGCGTGCCGGATGGCCGCAACGTTGATCAGCCCGATCACCGCCATGATGATGACCGCCGCCAGCACGGCCTGCGGCAGATGGTAGAGCATGGGCGTCAAAAACAGCAGTGTCAGCAGCACCAGCAGGCCGGTGAACACCGAAGACATGCCGGTCACCGCGCCTGCGTTGATGTTCACCGCCGAACGCGAGAAGGAGCCTGAAACGGGGAAGGACTGGGTGGCGGCGCCGACAATGTTGGCGAGGCCCTGGCCGATGAGTTCCTGGTTCGGGTCGATCTTCTGCTTGGTCTTGGCGGCGATGGCCTTGGCGATGGAGATGGCTTCCATGAAGCCGACCATGGAAATCACGATGGCAGCCGAGAACAGGCTGCCGAGCATGTCCCAGGACATCTTCGGCACCCCGACCGAGGGCAGGCCTTCCGGCACCCTGCCGACCACTTCGCCGCCACCGGTGAGCTTCATGCTGCCCTGGTCGGCACGGACGATGCGCCAGCGATGGCCGTCGCCCGCCTTTCCGGCCGGCACCTTGCCCTCGGCGTGGAACTCCGCCGGCTCGCCGGCGACACCGGGGGCGCGTTCGAAAACAAAGCTGCGGATGGCCCGATTGCGGCGGCGGTTCTCATCCTCGCGGTCCTTGAGCTGGAGGCGCAGCAGGTCCACCTCATAATTGAGGGTCACCACCTCGTGGGACAGTTCGCCGCGTGTCTTGCGCAGGGTCTTCAGCTCGGTTGCCTTGACGACGATCTGATCGCTTATTTCCTTGATCCGCGACTCGGTGCGGACGAACTCGGTGAGCAGCGTCTTGGCTTCGGGTTCCGCGACTTGCTCGATGGTCGCGGTGGCGTTCTGCTCGAAGCCGATCAACCACGATGCGGTGGTCGTCACCGCCACGGCAATCAGCACCCCGGGCAGCTTGGGCGCCTTCTTGCGAATCACCCACATGATCGCGATGGCCGTCGCCCCCATGGCCAGGGTCGGCAGGTGCGTATCGCCAACCAGCTTGGCCACGCCCCAGATGTCCTCAATGAAATGCTCCGAGCGTCCCATCGGCACGCCCATCAGCTTGTTCACCTGCGACAGGGCGATGATGATCGCCGCCGCATTGGTGAAGCCGACGATCACCGGGTGCGACAGGAAGTTCACGATGACGCCGAGCTTGAACACGCCGAGGGTCAGTTGAATGATCCCGACCAGCAGCGCCAGCATGA
This sequence comes from Rhodocyclales bacterium, assembly GCA_021413665.1. Taxonomy (GTDB): domain Bacteria; phylum Pseudomonadota; class Gammaproteobacteria; order Burkholderiales; family Rhodocyclaceae; genus Sulfuritalea. The sequence continues at coordinate 3,808 of JAIOPW010000019.1, forward strand.
TCGCCAGGGCGATGAAGGCGTCGGAGCCGGAGGCCGCCAGCGGCGTCAGCGAAGACGCCGTGAGCAACGACGCGACGGCGACCGGTCCGGTGCCGAGCTGGTTCGACGACCCCCATAGCGCGGCCACCATCACCGGCAGGAAGGCCGCATAGAGCCCGTAGTAGGCCGGCATGCCGGCGAGCTGGGCATAGGCCATCGACTGCGGCACCAGCACCAGGGCCACGGTGAGTCCGGCAAGGATGTCGGCGCGCAAGGTCGCGCCGCCGTAGGGCAGCCAGCGCAGGAAAGGCAGCAAACGTTGCAGCAAGGGCGGGAAGCTCATGTCCGTGGACTCATGGATTGCGTCCGGGGAAGACCGCCTGCACCCGTTCTTGACGCTTTCTTGACGTAGCGGGCAATACTATCAGCCTCAATTGCGCGAAAACCAACAAGGTTTTTATTCTCCGATCAGGAGAGCGTATTCCGCCCGCTATACCGCCGTGCCGCCACCGCCGACTTTGCGGCGTAGGCCATAATCGAGCCATGAATGCGCCCCTGAAAATTCTTGTCGTCGAGGACAACCCCGACCTCGCCGCCAACCTGGTCGACTACCTTTCGGCCCGGGGCCATCTGGTCGACGCCGCGGGCGACGGCCTGACCGGCCTGCACCTTGCCGGCACGCAGAATTTCGACGTCATCCTGCTCGACCTGATCCTGCCGGGAATGGATGGCATCGCGCTGTGTCGCCACCTGCGCGAAGAAGCGGGAAAGAACACGCCCGTCCTCATGCTGACGGCGCGCGACACCCTCGACGACAAGATTGCCGGGCTTGAAGCCGGCGCCGACGATTACCTGGTGAAGCCCTTCGCCATGCGCGAAGTCGCCGCCCGCATCAAAGCGCTGGCACGTCGCGCCAATGCGGCGATGACACAGGGCCAGCTAAAAGTGGCGGACCTGTGTTTCGACCCGGCCACGTTTCGCGTCACGCGCGCCGGCAAGGAGATCACGCTGCCGCCGATTCCCCTGCGCATGCTTGAAGCCCTGATGCGCGCGTCGCCGCGGGTGCTGGGACGCGAGGAACTGGAACGCGCCATCTGGGGCGATGCGCCGCCTGACTCCGACGCCGTGCGCACCCATCTCCACCTGCTGCGCGCGGCGGTCGACAAGCCCTTCGCGCAACCCCTGCTGCATACCCTGCGTGGCATCGGCTGGCGGATTGCGGCGCCGGAACGACTGCCTCCCCCGCCCGTCCAATGACTCGCCGACGCAGCCTGCGCCTTCGCGTCGCCCTGGCCTTCGCCGGAATGGGTGCGGTGCTCAGCGTGCTGCTCACCATCGGCACCTGGTTTGCGGCGCACGACGTGTCGCAGCGACTCATGGACCAGACGCTCAGGGCCGAGCTGGAAGACTACATGGCGCGTCGCGCCCGCAACCCCAACTCGCAACCTCCGGATACCGCCAGCCTGCGCGGTTACCTCGGAAAAGCCGGCAGCAATGGGGAAGAAATGCCGCCGCAGGTGCGCACGCTGCCGCCGGGACAGCACGAGGTCAGGATCGACGGCACTCCCTATCGCGTCGCCGTCGCTGAACGTGATGGCAACCGCTACGTGATCCTGTTCGACGAAGCCAGGCAGAAGCGCCGCGAGCAGCGCTTTCTCGCCTATCTGGTGGCCGGCGCGCTGCTGATGACCCTGCTTGCCGCAGTGGGAGGCATGTGGCTTGCCGCAAGGGTGATCGCACCCGTCACCGAATTGGCGCGAACGGTCGGGGGCGCCGGGCCGGAAAGTCCGCCGCGACTGTCCAATGCCGGCAATGCCGAAAATCCCGGCGACGAGATTGACGAACTTACCCTTGCCTTCGACCGCTATATCGCCCGGCTGGCGGACTTCGTGGAGCGTGAACGCGCTTTCTCCGCCGATGCAAGCCACGAGTTGCGCACCCCGCTGGCCGTGATCCGCGGCGCCGCCGAGGTGCTGGCCGACGATCCGGATTTGAGTACGGCGCAGCGCGACCGCGTCGCCCGCATCGAACGCGCGACCGATGAAATGGGAGAGCTGATCGCAGCCCTGCTGCTGCTGGCGCGCGAGCAGGCGACGCCGATGGACGAAACCTGCGATGCACGACGCATCGCCGTCCACTGCATCGAGCGCTATCGTGCGCTGGCTGCCTCGCGCGGCACTGCGGTGAGCCTCGACGCGCCGGATGCGGTCGAGCTGCGGGCGCCAGCGGCCCTGTTTGCCATCGTCCTCGCCAACCTCGTTCACAACGCCGTTGCGCACACTCACGGCGGCGCAATCGCGGTGCGCCTCGACGCATCCGGGTTAGCCGTGCGCGACAGCGGCAGTGGCATCCGCGACGAGGCGCTCGGCCTTGTCTTCGAGCGCTTTTACCGCGGCCCCGATAGCGCCGGCGCCGGGATCGGCCTCTCGCTGGTCAAGCGCATATGCGACCGCCTCGGCTGGCGAATCGAACTGCAGAGCGATCAGGTCGCTGGCACCACGGTGACCTTGCGTTTGTGAGGCCTTAACGCTGTCTTCACGCGACTGTCGCTAGCATGTTCATTTGCCCGGGATGCCTGATCGTCCCGGGCTATATGGCAGCCTGCTAATATTCATGAATTATTCCCCGTCGCCGTCTGTTACGGACGAGCCAATACCCTTGCCGATGAAACTGCCCGCCGGCCCGCTGGGCAAGCTGTTCCCCTTCCTGCTCTGGTGGCATCTGGTCACCCGTCGCAGCCTGCGCGCCGACGCCTTGGCGGGCCTCAGCGGTGCGCTCATCGTTCTGCCGCAGGGTGTGGCCTTCGCCACCATCGCCGGCCTGCCGCCGCAGTACGGCCTGTATGCGGCGATGGTGCCGGCGGTGATCGGCGCGCTGTTCGGTTCCAGCTGGCACCTCGTGTCGGGACCGACCACCGCCATCTCGATCGCGGTTTTTGCCGCGCTCTCGCACCAGGCCGAGCCGGGCACGGCGCAGTACATCAACCTGGTGCTGACGCTGACCTTCCTCGTCGGCGTGTTCCAGTTGGTGCTGGGCCTGGCGCGAATGGGTGCGCTGGTGAATTTCATCTCCCACACCGTGGTGATCGGTTTCACCGCCGGCGCGGCCATCCTCATCGCGGCCAGCCAGGTGCGCAGCTTCTTCGGCATCGACATTCCGCGCGGCACGCCCTTCTACGAGATCATCCGCCAGTTGTTCGTCCAGTTTGCGGCAATCAATCCCTGGGTCCTGGCGGTCAGCCTGGCGACCCTGGCCACCGGCATCCTGGCCAAGCGCCACGTCAAAAAAATCCCCTACATGATCACCGCGATGGTCGTCGGCAGCATCGTCGCGGAAGTCCTCAACCTCTGGCAAGGGCAGGACAACACCGGCATCCAGACTGTCGGCGCCCTGCCCGCCCAGTTGCCGCCGCTGTCGATGCCGGACTTCTCGCTGGACACGCTGCGCCATACGCTCGGCCCGGCGCTGGTCATCACCATGCTCGCGTTGACCGAAGCCGTCTCGATCGCACGCGCCATCGCCGTGCGCTCGGAACAGCGCATCGACGCCAACCAGGAGTTCATCGGCCAGGGTCTGTCGAACATCGTCGGCTCCTTCTTCTCGGCCTATGCTTCCTCCGGATCCTTCAATCGCAGCGGCGTGAATTACGAAGCCGGCGCGCGCACGCCGCTGGCCTCGGTGTTCGCCACCGTGTTCCTGATCCTTGTGCTGCTGCTGGTGGCGCCGCTCGCGGCCTACCTGCCCAACGCCGCGATGGCCGGCATCCTGTTTCTGGTGGCCTGGGGCCTGATCGACTTCCATCACATCGGCCACATCTGGCATACCAGCAAAGCCGAGTCGGCCATCCTCGCCGCGACGCTGGTCGGCACCCTGTTCAACCTCGAAGCCGGCATTTTCATCGGCGTATTCCTTTCGCTGGTGATGTACCTCTACCGCTCGTCCAAGCCGGAAATCGTGCCCCTGGTGCCGGCGCCGGAGGAAGGGGCCTATCACTTCGTGCGCGCCAAGGGCCGGCCGGAATGCCCGCAACTGCGCATCGTGCGCATCAACGGTTCGGTCTATTTCGGCGCCGCCAGCTATGTGCAGCAGGCCCTGCAGCAGATCGACGAGGACAACCCGCAGCAAAAGTCGGTGCTGATCGCCGCAGCCAGCCTCAATACCATCGACATCGCCGGCGCCGAAATCCTGGCGCAGGAAGCGCGGCGGCGGCGGCGGCTCGGCGGCGGCCTGTATTTCTATCGCCTCAACCAGCCCACCTACCAGTTCCTGCGCCAGGGCGGCTATACCCACGAAATCGGCGAAGGCGCCTTCTTCCCCGTGATGACCGACGTTACCAGTGCGTTGTACTGGACGCTCGACCCGGATATCTGTCGCGCCTGCAAGACCCGCATCTTCAGGCCATGCACCGGTGGGCTGCTGCCCGACGGCTTCCGCCGCCAGCGCCTGATGCTGGCCACCGACGGCAGCGAGTTCGGCCATGCCCCGCAGGAAATCGCCATCGCCCTGGCGAGGAGCTTCGGCATCACGCTCGACGTGATGACCTCGGTGCAATCGGCGGAAGATGATGAAACCGCTCGCGCCCGACTGGCGGTCGCCACGCGCGCCGCGATGGTGGCAGGGGTCGATACGGAAGAGATCGTGCGCCATGGCAAGCAGCCGGCCAGGGAAGTTATCGGCGCGGCGGCGGCGGCCGATACCAACATCCTCATCGTCGGTCGCCGACCGGCTCGCGGCGACCTCAAGGAACGCCTGGTCGGCGACATCGCCACGCAGATCATCGCCCAGGCCCACTGCCACGTGCTGGTCGCCGGCTGGCAGTCGCAGATGTGGCGCAATCGCATCGTGCTCGCCTGTGACGGATCAACGGACAGCGATCGCATCGTCGAAATCACGACGCAGATCGCCAAGACAACGCGTACGCCGGTCACCCTCGTCGCCGCGGTAAAGTCCGGCGGCGGCCGCGAAAAGGCCGAGGAGGACCTTGTGCAGAGGTCCGGACGGATGCGAGTCGAAGGTATCGAATGCGACACGCGGGTGGTCGACGGCGCGCCGGAAAAGGCCATCGTTTCGGCCGCGGAAGAAGCCGGTGCCGACCTGGTGGTGATTGGTTACCAGCACGGCCCGGGGCGAAGCTTTCAGGAGCACATCATCGGCAAGCTTGGCTGTGCGGTGCTGCTGGTGCAATCCGGCACCGACGCGCCGAGCATGGGCACCGCGCTGGCCAACCAGGCCTGACGCCGGTCCGCGAAGGGGGAAAGCCGTCGCGCAAGAACGGGAAGCCCGCAGGATTCTGCAATAATCCGCCATCCCCCAACGACCGGATTGCCCACCATGGGACACAGGCTCTCGAAAATCTACACCCGCACCGGCGATGCCGGCACCACCGGTCTTGGCGACGGTTCGCGCACCGCCAAGGACTCGCCGCGCGTCGCCGCCATGGGCGACGTCGATGAACTCAACTCGCTGATCGGCGTGATCCTCTGCGAGGATCTGCCGGCGGATGTGCGCGAGCTTCTCGTCGGCGTCCAGCACGACCTGTTCGACCTCGGCGGCGAGTTGTGCATTCCCGGTTCCGCGCTGCTCAAGGCGACCCAGCCGGCGCGACTGGAGACCGCGATCGACCGCTACAACGCCGACCTCGGTCCGCTCAAGGAATTCATCCTTCCCGGCGGGAACCGATCCGCGGCACTCACGCACCTGGCGCGAACCGTCTGCCGCCGCGCCGAACGCCTCATGGTCGCGCTGGCCGCCAAAGAGGCCGTCGCCGACGCCGGCCGCCAGTACCTGAATCGACTCTCCGACCTGCTGTTCGTGCTCGGTCGCTACCTGAACAAGGTGGCCGGCGGCAGCGATGTTCTCTGGCAAAAGGGAAAGAACGCCTGACGACCCCGCCATCGCAAGAGTCGGCGCTGATGAAGCC
>JAIOPW010000020.1 GCA_021413665.1 Rhodocyclales bacterium
TACGCCGAGGCCCGGAAACTCGCAGCCGCGCAAAAGCCCGCGATGGATGCACTGCTGGCCAAGCAGGGCCTCAGGATCCTGTTCTCCGTACCCTGGCCGCCGCAGGGCATCTACGCGGCGAAGCCGATCAACGCCGGCGCCGACCTGAAGGGCGTCAAATGGCGCGCCTACAGCCCGCAAACCTCGCGCATCGCCGAACTGGTCGGCGCCCAACCCGTCACCATCCAGGCCGCCGAACTCTCGCAGGCACTGGCCACCGGTGCCGTCGCCGCCTTCATGACCTCCGGTGCCACGGGCTACGACAGCAAGGTCTGGGAACAGGTCAAGTACTTCTACGACACCCAGGCCTGGCTGCCGAAGAACGCCGTGCTGGTCTCGCAGAAGGCCTTCGACGCGCTGGACAAGCCGACCCAGGATGCCGTTCTGAAGGTTTCCGCCGAAGCCGAAGCCCGCGGCTGGAAGACCAGCGAGGACAAGACCAAGTTCTACCTGGAGCAACTGGCCAAGAACGGCATGACCGTCGCCGCGCCTTCGGCCGCATTGAAGGCCGACCTGAAGAAGGTCGGTGACACCATGATCGGCGAATGGCAGAAGACCGCCGGTGCCGAAGGCCAGGCCATCCTCGACGCCTACCGGAAGTAAGCGTGTCGCTGCGGCACGCGCTCGACAGGCTTTACGGCGCCGCCGCCTGGGCGGCGGCGCTGTTCATGATCGGCACGCTGGTCATGATCCTGCTTTCCGTCACCGGGCGCTTGCTGGACTTTCATGTGCGCGGCACCGATGCCTACGCCGGCTACTGCATGGCGGCGGCGGCCTTCCTGGCGCTGGCGCATACGCTGAAGCGCGGCGAACACATCCGCGTCACGCTGATCCTCGACCACACCGGCCCGCGCACGCGGCAGGCACTGGAACTCTGGAGCCATGCCGCGGGGCTGTTTTGCGCCATTCTGCTGGCCTGGTTTTCGGTGCGACTGGCGCTGCAATCCTTCCGCTTCAACGACATCTCGCAAGGCACCGACGCGACGCCGCTCTGGATTCCGCAATCCGGCATGGCCCTCGGCTGCACCATCTTCGCCATCGCCCTGGCCGACGAACTGGTGGCCACGCTGCGCGGCGACAAGCTGCGCCATCGCGCCCCCGGCAGCGAGCCCGTCAGGAGCGAGTAACAGTGGATCTGGCAATCACCTTCGGCCTGATCCTGGCCCTCTTCGTGCTGCTCGGCAGTGGCATCTGGATCGGGCTGGCCCTGCTCGGCGTCGGCTGGCTGGGCATGGAGTTGTTCACCGCGCGCGCCGCCGGCGACGCGATGGCCGTCACCATCTGGGGCGCTTCGTCGTCCTGGACCCTGACCGCCCTGCCGATGTTCCTCTGGATGGGCGAGATCCTGTTCCGCACCCGCCTTTCGTCGGACATGTTCAAGGGACTCGCACCCTGGCTGGAAGCACTGCCGGGCCGCCTGCTGCACGTCAACGTGATCGGCTGCAGCATCTTCGCCGCCGTGTCCGGATCTTCGGCCGCGACCTGCGCCACGATCGGCAAGATCACCCTGCCAGAACTGGCGAAGCGCGGCTATCCCGAGGGCATCACCATCGGCACCCTGGCCGGCGCCGGCACCCTGGGCCTGCTGATTCCGCCCTCGATCATCATGATCGTTTACGGCGTTGCCGCTGAAGTGTCCATTGCCAAGCTGTTCATCGCCGGAGTGTTTCCCGGAATCATGCTGGCCACGCTGTTCATGGGCTGGATCGTGGTCTGGGCCTTGCTGAATCCCGACCTGGTGCCGCCCGCCACCGAAAAGGCCAGCTTCGGCCAGAAGGTCTACGCCTCGCGCCATCTGATCCCCATCGTGCTGCTGATCGTGCTGGTGCTGGGCTCGATTTACGCCGGAATCGCCACCGCCACCGAGGCGGCCGCGCTGGGCGTGGTCGGCAGCCTGATACTCGCCGCCGCCCAGGGCTCGTTGAGCTGGACCACCTTCCGCGAGAGCCTGTTCGGCGCGACGCGGCTGTACTGCATGATTGCATTGATCCTCGCCGGCAGCGCCTTCCTCACGCTGGCGATGGGCTACCTCGGCCTGCCGCGCCACCTTGCGGAATGGATCGCCAGCCTCGGCCTCGGCCAGTTCGGCCTGCTCTTCGGCCTGATGATCTTCTTCATCATCCTCGGCTGCTTCCTCGACGGGATTTCCATGGTGGTACTGACCATTGCCGTGATCCAGCCGACCATCGTCGCCGCCG
>JAIOPW010000504.1 GCA_021413665.1 Rhodocyclales bacterium
CGAATGCGTGGTGTTCTCGGCCTCGGCGGCAGCGGACATCCTCGCGGCGCCGATCGAGCCGCTACCCCACCTGCCACCATGGGACGAAAGTCGCGTCCGCGACGCCGACGAAGAAATCGTCATCTCCCACAACTGGGCCGAACTGCGCCGCTTCATGTGGGACTATGTAGGCATCGTGCGCACCAACAAGCGGCTGGAACGCGCCTTGCACCGGATCCGCCTGCTGGAAAAGGAAATCGACGAGTACTACGCGAATTACCGGGTGGGCAACGATCTGATCGAACTACGCAACCTGGTGCTCACCGCTCATCTGATCGTCAAAAGCGCCCAGCGCCGCCACGAAAGTCGCGGTCTGCACTTCAGCCGCGACTACCCTGAAACTTTGCCGCGCGCACTGGAAACAGTACTTCACCCGCGCAAACTCTGAGCCCGGGAGTCCGCCCCTGCGGGATTTGCCGCAACCGACCGCCAGCGCAGCCACAGCCTCAATTGGCGAAAATCCTCCGCACCAAGGCTGTCGGTAAGCAGGGTCATGGATCGCAGACGGCCGCCCTGCCGATACAAAAGCACGATCAGGAACGAAAACACAAGCGTATGCGGATGCACGTCGGCCTCCATCGCCGTACCGTCAGCACCGACTGTTGCGAGGTGGCCGTCGCCGCGCAATACCAGACCCGCCGCCGGCCGACTCCGCGCCACGTGCGCCAGCGAAAACCCGATCAGGAGCAGCAGGAACGCGGCCAGCCACGATGGAACCGCACTCGCCAGCACGGAAGTCGCGGCCACGATATGAGCCAGCGACTGGATGAGGAGCAGACGGCGGGATGGTTTGAGGGAAATCGACAGGAGGGCGACAGGCTTCATCGCCAAGCACGCCTAGATGCGACGGAAAACCAGTGATCCGTTCGTACCGCCGAAGCCGAAGTTGTTCTTCAGTGCCACATCGATTTTCATTGGCCGAGCTGTGTTGGCGCAGTAATCCAGATCGCACTCCGGATCCTGGTTGAAGATATTGATGGTCGGTGGGGATATCTGGTGATGCACGGCAAGCACCGTGAATACCGATTCGAGGCCGCCTGCGCCACCCAGCAGATGACCAGTCATCGACTTGGTTGAATTGACCACCAGTTTCTTGGCTGCATCGACACCGAAGGCCAGCTTGATGGCTTCAGTTTCGTTCTTGTCGCCCAGTGGCGTCGAGGTGCCATGCGCGTTGACGTACTGCACCTGGTCCGGATTGGCACCGGCATTCTTCAGCGCGTTTACCATGCTGCGCCGCGGACCGTCGGTATCCGGCGCAGTCATGTGGAAGGCGTCACCGCTCATACCGAAACCGGCCAGCTCGGCGTAGATCTTTGCGCCGCGCGCCCTGGCGTGCTCGTACTCCTCCAGCACCATCACGCCGGAGCCTTCACCCAGCACGAAGCCATCGCGGTCCCGGTCCCATGGGCGACTCGCGGTCGCCGGATCGTCGTTACGTGTCGACAGTGCCTTCGCCGACGCGAACCCACCCACCGCCAGCGGTCCTGTCGTAGCCTCTGCGCCGCCGCAGACCATCACGTCGGCGTCGCCATACTCGATCATTCGTGCGCTGATTCCGATCGCATGCAAGCCCGTGGTGCAGGCAGTGACCACTGCAATGTTCGGCCCCTTCAGACCCAGCATGATCGAGAGATTGCCCGAGATCATGTTGATGATGGTGCCTGGAATGAAGAACGGGGAAATCTTGCGCGGACCGCCAGCTAGGTAGTCGCTGTGCGTTTCCTCGATCATCGGCAGACCACCGATGCCCGAACCGATATTCACGCCGATGCGATCTGCATTTTCGCCGCTTACCTCGATCCCGGAATCGCGAAACGCCTGAATGCCGGCCGCCATACCGAAATGGATGAAGGTATCCATGCGGCGCGCTTCCTTGGCCGACAGATACGCTGCGACATCGAAGTTCCTCACCTCACCCGCAATGCGCGCCGAAAAGGCCGAGGCGTCAAAGCGGGTGATCGGCCCAATGCCGCTTTTGCCGGCAATCAGATTGTCCCAGGCTTCTGGAACGCTATTGCCAACCGGCGAGACAAGGCCCAGACCAGTGACGACAACGCGGCGTCGCGACACGATTAACTCCGGAAAAAGTAGGGAACCGTTGCGCGAATTACTTTTTGATATTGGCGTTGACGTAATCAATCGCCTGCTGCACGGTGGTGATCTTCTCCGCATCTTCGTCGGGAATTTCGCACTCGAACTCCTCCTCCAGCGCCATCACCAGCTCCACGGTGTCGAGCGAGTCGGCACCGAGATCGTCAACGAAATTCGATTCATTCTTGATGTCAGCTTCGTTGACGCCCAGTTGCTCGGCGACGATCTTCTTGACGCGTTGTTCGATGTTCTCCATCTTGAAACTCCTTCCCTGAAATGTTCGGGTGGTAAAAACCTGCTTATTTTAACAAAAACGCCGGATACCCTTGCGGGTTTGATATCCGGTCAAGCCATATACATGCCGCCATTGACATTCAAGGTCGTGCCGGTGATGTATCCGGCTCGCTTCGATGCAAGAAATGCCACGGTGGCGGCGATCTCGTCCGGCTGTCCCAGGCGGCCCAGCGGAATCTTGCCCAACAGCGCATCACGCTGGGCGTCGGGCAGTGCCTTCGTCATGTCGGTATCGATGAAACCCGGCGCCACGCAATTCACCGTGATGTTGCGGCTGCCCAGCTCCTGCGCCAGTGCCCGGCTCATGCCCGCCACACCGGCCTTGGCCGCAGCGTAGTTGGCCTGACCCGGATTACCGGCTTCGCCCACCACCGAGGTAATGTTGATGATGCGCCCGAAGCGCGCCTTCATCATGCCGCGCATGACCAGCTTGGACAAACGGAACACGGCCTTGAGGTTGGTCTCGATCACCAGATCCCACTCGTCGTCCTTCATGCGCATGGCGAGATTGTCGCGGGTAATGCCGGCATTGTTCACCAGCACCGAAACGGGGCCAAATTTCTTTTCGATCTCGCCGACCATCGCCTCGCAGGCCGCCGCTTCGATGACATTGACCGTCGCGCCCCAGCCAGCAATGCCGGCTGCGTCCAGCGCCTCCTGAATCTCGGCCGCACCCGCCTCCGACGTCGCCGTACCGATCACCGTCGCACCTTGTGCGCCCAGTTCCAGGGCGATGGCGCGGCCCAGGCCGCGCGAAGCTCCCGTGACCAAGGCAATCTGTCCCTTCAAATCGATCATCTCAAGCTCCTTTTATGTCCGCGGCAGCGCCGCGGACGGTATCCCCTGGTGGAATGGAACTGCCAGCGCAGCATCCATGCCAGCCATATCATTCATTGCGGCGCCGTCGATTCCTTCAACGCAGCGCTTGACCAGCCCGGACAAGACCTTGCCCGGACCGCATTCGAAAATGTGAGTCACACCCGCCGCCTGCATCGCCTGCATGGTTTCGACCCAACGCACCGGCGAAGCCGCCTGGCGCACCAGCGCATCCTTGATCGCGGCGGGATCGGCCAGTTGGGCGACATCGACGTTGTTGATCACGGGAATTTGCGGCGAAGCCAGCGTCAATTCCGCCAGTCGCGCTTTCAGCGCTTCGGCCGCCGGCTGCATCAACGAGCAATGAAAGGGCGCCGAGACCGGCAGCATCAGCGCGCGCTTGGCGCCTTTGGCCTTGACCAGTTCAGCCGCACGCTCGACCGCCGCCTTGTGCCCGGCGATCACTGTCTGCTTCGGCTCGTTGAAATTCACGGCCTGCACCACCTGGCCTTGTTCCGCTTCGGCGCAGGCGGCGATCACGGCCGCCGCATCGAGCCCCATGACGGCCGCCATCGCACCTTCGCCCGCCGGTACCGCGACCTGCATGGCCTTGGCGCGCAGTTCCACCAACGGCACTGCATCCTTCAGTTGCAGCACCCCGGCCGCCACCAGCGCGGAATACTCGCCGAGACTGTGCCCGGCCACCAGAGCCGGTTGCGCACCGCCCTTTTCCAGCCACAAACGATAGACGGCAATCCCCGCGGTGAGCATCAGCGGCTGGGTGTTGACCGTCTGGTTCAGCGCTTCGGCCGGGCCTTCCACAACCAGTTGCCACAAGTCGCGACCGAGCGCGGCCGACGCCTCGTCGAAGGTGGCGCGGACTACGGCAGAATCACCGTAGGCGGCCATCATGCCGAGCGATTGGGAACCTTGACCGGGGAATACGAGTGCGAATTTCATGTTGGTTATTCTCGAGTTCAGAACTTGAGCAGGGTCGCGCCCCAGGTGAAGCCGCCACCGACGCCTTCCAGCAGCAGATGCTGGCCGCGCCGGATACGACCGGCGCGTACCGATTCGTCCAGCGCCAGCGGAATCGAGGCTGCGGAAGTATTACCGTGACGATCCACCGTAACAATGCATTTTTCCGGAGGAATGTGAAGCTTTTTCGCGGTTGCCTGCAGGATGCGCACATTGGCCTGATGCGGAATCAGCCAATCCACCTGCGCCGCCGTCATGCCCGCCGCGTTCAGCACTTCATTGGCGACATCGGCCAGTACCTTGACCGCGAACTTGAACACGGCCTGCCCGTCCATGCGCAGGAAGGGATCGCCGGTGACGACACCGCCACAGATCTGACCCGGAACAGAAAGGATGCCGTGATGACTGCCGTCGGCATGAAATGCGCTGGCCAGCAAACCCGGTTCCTTCGCGGCTTCCAGCACCACGGCGCCGGCGCCATCGCCGAACAGTACGCAGGTGCCGCGATCCTTCCAGTCGAGGATGCGCGAAAACACCTCGGCGCCTACCACCAGCGCACACTTGTGCGAACCTGACGCAATGAACTTGTCAGCGATCGTCAGCGCATAGACGAAACCGCTGCACACCGCCTGCACGTCGAAGGCCGGCGCGCCATTGGTGATGCCTAGCTTGCTTTGCAGCAGGGCCGCCGCGCTGGGAAAGACATAGTCGGGCGTCGAGGTGGCGACGATGATTAGATCGACGTCGGCAGGTACGCGCCCGGCGGCTTCGAGGGCGCGTCGGCTGGCTTCCAGCGCCAGGTCGCTGCTGGTGACGCCAGGCGCAGCCAGGTGGCGACTGCGAATGCCGGTGCGCTCGACGATCCATTCGTCGGATGATTCGATTCCGTGGGCGGCAATCAAGGCCGCGTTGCCGACCGGTTCGCCGGGCAGATAGCTGCCGGTGCCGCTGATTCTTGTGTGGATCATCCAGGGCTCCATCAATCGCAAAGAGTCGGCGCTGGCAGTACGACGGCCATACGCGCGGCAATGGTTTCCGGCAGATGCTGGCGCGCCTCCTCGGCGGCCTTTTCCAGCGCAAAGCGAAAAGCCAGTTGATCGGCCGAGCCGTGACTCTTGACCACGATGCCTTTCAGGCCGAGCAGGCTAGCCCCGTTATAGCGACGGGGATCGAACTGCTGGCGAAACGACTTCAATACGGGCATCGCCACCAGGGCGGCGAGCTTGGTAAAAATGTTGCGCGAGAACTCATTCTTGAGCGCGCCGCCGATCATGTGGGCCAGGCCTTCGGAGGCCTTGAGCGTGACGTTGCCGACAAAGCCGTCGCACACCACGACATCGGCCGTGCCCTTGAAGATGTCGTTGCCTTCGACGTTGCCGATGAAATTGAGATCGGTGGCGCGCAGCAGTTCGGCGGCGCGCTTGACCGCATCGTTACCCTTGATTTCTTCCTCGCCGATATTCAGCAGTCCGACGGTGGGCCGCTCTTTGTGCTCCAGCGCCGAAACCAGCAGGGAGCCCATGATGCCGAACTGCAGCAGATGTTCGGGAGTGCAATCGACGTTGGCGCCGAGGTCCAGCACATAGGTGCTGCCACGTTGCGAAGGAAGGACCGAACAGATCGCCGGGCGGTCGATGCCGGGCAGGGTCTTCAGCACGAAGCGCGACACCGCCATCAAGGCGCCGGTATTGCCGGCCGACACCGCGGCGTTGGCCGTGCCGTCCTTGACCAGATCGACGGCGACGCGCATCGAGGAATCCTTCTTGCCGCGCAACGCGCTGGCCACGGCCTCGTCCATCTCGACCATTTCCGAGGCATGGCGGATAGCCAGGCGGTCGCCGAACTCGGCCAGCGCGCGCTCTGCCAGCGGGCGCAGAATTTCCTCGCGGCCGACCAGGATGGCGGCGCAATCGGTGTCATGACGCAGGAATTCAATGACAGCGGGCAGCGTTACCGACGGACCGTGGTCGCCGCCCATGCAATCCACCGCGAGGGTGATCGCCATCGCCGAGTGATCTTCCGGGGCTCTTTATGTAAAAACGGCCGGACGCGCAACACGCATCCGGCCGGTTTCGGCAAGGTGGATTATTCGCCCTTGGCCTTTACGACCTTCTTGCCGCGATACACGCCGGACGGCGAGATATGGTGGCGCAGATGAACTTCGCCCGTGGTCGGCTCGACGGCCAGCGGTGGGTTGGTCAGAAAGTCATGCGCGCGATGCATGCCGCGCTTGGACGGGGATTTCTTGTTCTGTTGTACGGCCATTTCGCTACTCCTTGTTTCGTTACTTCTTCAAAGCGGCCAGCGACGCGAACGGCGATGGCCCATGTTTGCCTGCGTCCGCCGAAGGCGGGTCACATTTTTCGTGCATTGGAGCTATGGGCAGCGCCAGCAACACTTCATCTTCCATCAGCGACAGCACTGCCAGCTCTTTTTCGGCTTCTACGGCATCCGCACTGTCATCGACCAGATCATCGTCCGGCCACTCCTCCCCCGGCGCCATCAACCGCAACCGGCTCCGTATTTCCAGCGGAAACCTCACGCCGTCCAGGCAACGCTGGCAGCACAACACCAGTTCACCCGCCACATCCAACTGCAGCCACGACTTGTCGTTGTCCCGCCATCCTGTGAGCCGCAACGACAAAAACCCATCCGTCGTGATCAGCAAGTCCGCCAATCGCGGCAACTCGTCCAGACGTACAATCCGCTCCAGCACACCACCGCTGCGAGCAAACTCAAGGCTGTCCAGAACCGTCCCGGCAATTGATTCAGACACAGACTGGCGCCCGCGCGACACAAACGGCGAATGTTATCATGCCCTGCCCCCTATTTTCAAGTCGGAAACATGGCTCACTTGATCGTTCTAGCCTCCACCTCGCCCTTCCGCCGCGAGCTACTGGCGCGTCTGCAGATTTCTTTTGAGGTCGCCAATCCCGAAACCGACGAGTCGGCGCTCC
>JAIOPW010000505.1 GCA_021413665.1 Rhodocyclales bacterium
CCAGCGCCGATCCGATGATTCGCAAGCAAATGCTGGCGATTGCCGAAGGCCTGATGGATGAAGTCGCCGCACAGCCCTTTACCTGGTGCGACCCGAACGATCCGGCCGCGGCGACGGCAATCAACGCCGCGGCCTGCGCCACGCCTGAAGTTACCGCGCCCGGCGCCCCGGAAGCCGGCGAAACGCGTGGCGGCGCCGTCACGCCCTTCGACAATGTCAATGACTACAACGGCGTGGCGGGCATAACCACCAACATTACCGGCGCCGCCATGCCGCCGGGCTACAGCGCCGGCATTACCGTGGTGCAAAGCGCACTCGGACCTGCCGCCAATCCTGCCCCGGCGGTCGCTTCGCTGCTCATCACCGTAACGGTCAGCTTCGCCGGCGAAAATATTTCCGTCGAAGGCTATCGCACGCGTTACGCGCCGAACTCACTGCCATGACGCCCGCCGTGAGCCGCCGCCTACCTCGTCGCGCCGCCGGCTTCACGCTGATCGAAGCCATTATCGCCATCGTCATCACTGGCATTCTGGGGTCCGTCGTCGCCGTCTTCATCAACCGGCCAATACAAGGCTACTTCGATTCCGTGCGCCGCGCCGAACTCACCGACCAGGCCGACGTCGCCCTGCGCCGCATCAGCCGCGACATCCGCCTGGCGCTGCCCAACAGCCTGCGCGTCACCGCAGCCGGCGGGGTGAATTACATCGAATTCATCATGACCAGCGCGGGCGGGCGCTACCGCGATGCGGCGGATGGCTCGACCGGGGGTAATTTTATCGACTTCACGGGTAGCCTGGCCAATCCATCATGCCTCGTCCCGCCCACTCCCAGTCTCTGCTTCGACGTGCTCGGACCAATGCCAGCCAGTCCGCCCGTCGTCGCGGGTGATTTCATTGTCATCTACAACCTCGGTACCGGCAACCCGCCGGCCGACGCCTACACGGGCGGCAATCGCGCCCTTGTGCAGGGTGTCGTCGGCAACGTCATCACCCTCGCGGCAAATCCCTTCGCCGCCCAAACCCCTCCGCTGCCTTCGCCCGATGCGCGCTTTCAGGTCGTTCGCGCCGGCACGCGGGCGGTCACCTACGCCTGCGCCGCCGCAGGCAATCCTCCCGGCAATCTGACGCGGCAGTGGAACTACGGCTTCAACGCAGCACAAGGCACACCTCCGGCCGGCGGCACCACCGCCATCCTCGCCGGCAATTCCACCTGCACCGTCGAATACGCCGCCAACGCCAGCGGCAGAAACGGCCTGCTGCTCATCAACCTCACGCTGACCCAGATAGACGCCGCGACGGGAATCGGCGAGAGCGTGATTCTGTCCCAGCAAATCCGCATCGACAACGCGCCATGACGCCACATTTCACCCCGCCCCACGGCCGTCCCCGCGGCTTCGCCATCGTCTCGGCAATTTTCATCCTCGTCGTTCTGGCCGCCCTCGGCGCGTTCATCGTCAGCGTCACGACCAGCCAGCAGATCGGCTCCACGCTCGACTTCCAGGGCGTACGCGCCTATCAGGCGGCGCGGGCCGGGATCGAATGGGGCATTTATCAGGTGCACACACCGGCCTACAACTTCAGCTATGGCGCGGGGCCCGGGCCGGTAGGCACGGGCCTTTCCAATGACCGGAGATGTCCGGGCGGCGGGTTTGCCAGCACGGACTCCTTCGTGCCGGCGGCGCCCACCCTCGCGACCTTCACCGTCACCGTTACCTGCGCCGCCACGGTCGACGCCAACAACGGCCCGACGGTCTATAGCCTGGTCGCCACCGCCTGCAACCAGCCCGCCGCCGGCGCTTGCCCCAACCTTGCACCCGCCGCCGGTTTCAACTACATCGAACGCCGCATCGATGCCGCGCTATGAGCTCCCTGCCATGGCCGCGCGCCGTGTCGGACTCTGTCTGCCGGGGATTTCGCTTCGCGGGCCGGCAGACGCCGACTATTGTTCCCGCCTTCCTTGCCGATAAGGACCGCCCCATGAAACCCGAACAAGACGCTTCCCAGCCCGCGCCCCTGATCATCGAGGGCCTGCTTGCACTGCCGAAGACATGGCTGGCTGTCGTATTGTTTTCGCTGGGAGTCATGCTGTGGCCCGGCGCCGCGCAGGCGGTGACCTATGCCAACGCCTCGACGACCTTCGGCTGGATTGACGCGTCAACCCACACCAAGCTGGGCCCCACGCTTGGCGCACCTTATTCCGCCCTTTACAGGTTCAGCAACACCGGTGGTTGCGGCACGAATCCTCCATCCATAGACGACACCCTGTCGAGCAATATCCCCATCGGCTTCACCTTCATGTACGGCGGGGTGAATTTCACCGACGTACGCATCATGAGCAACGGTCGCCTGCAGTTCAACAACAACCTCACCTGCGGCTTTGGCAGTCCGGTCACGCAACTGCCCTACCCCAACGCGGGCTTGAACTACACCCTGCGCATCTACGGCGGCGACCTTGACCCTTCCTTGCAGGCGGAGATAGGCGGTGGCTACGTCACCAATTGCCTGAACCGGAATCTCTGCTACGTAAGCTATGCCACCCTCGGCACCGCACCCTATCGCAGCTTTGTCGTGACCTGGAGCAACGTCCCGGAATGGACGTCTTTCGCTTCCGCAACCGGCAGCTACAACGTACAAGTCATCCTGCAGGAGAACGGTGAATTCGTCTATCAGTACGGCACCAACGTCCCCGGCCCCGGCAACACCGTGGCGCAGGTTGGCTGGCAGGTGGATAGCAATGATTACCATGTGCCTGCGGTCGGCTACCCCCCCGCCAACACCGCCACGAAGTTCTACATCGCCCGTCCCGTTGCCGAATATCGCATGGAGCAGGTGAGTTGGAGCGGAGTGGCTGCGGAAGTACTGGATACCAGCGGCAACGCGCGCCACGGCACGGCGGTATCCGCCGGTGCCTCGACGCGACCGGCCGAGGTGGTCACCGGAAAGGTATGCCGCGGCGGACAGATGGCGGACAACGCCACGGCGGCGGACATCAGCGCCATCGATACCACGGTGCCGATTCCGACCACGGTGGGCGGTGTCGGCACGATCACCTTCTGGTACAACAACTCCAGCAACGACCGCATGCTGTTCGATGCCACTGTGGCGAACGGCCAATGGTTCTACCTGATGCGCACCAATAACCGGACGCTGCGCTTTGTCGTCACCGACAGCACCGGCGCGCGCCGTGCCGTGGAAACGGCGGCCAACGCCATACCCAATGCCGGCTGGACGCACATCGCGGTCACCTGGAACTTCAATGCACTGGCGGCGGCCAATAGCGATCGGCTGCGCGTCTACGTCAATGGCGTCCTGTCGGTAACGTCCGCGTTCTCGACGGCGGGCTCCGTCTCCGCCAGCGTCGGCACACTCTACATAGGCGACAATCGCAGCGGCTTCATCGACGCCATCGGCCCCGGCACGGGCCGTTCGGCCGGCAATCCCGGCGGCACCGGCGCCACCATCGACGAGTTCCGCATCTACAACTATGAGGGAGGTGTTGCCCTGGTTCAGCGGGACATGAATCAGGCGGGCGCCTGCCTCAGTCACTATGCCATCGCCGCCTCCGGCACACCCACCGTCTGCGTCCCGGTTCAGCCGGTGCAGGTCACGGTAACCGCCCACGACAATTCACATGGCGCGGTCACCATGCCCAACAATACGACGCAGATTACCTTGTCCATCGCGTCCACTTCGACACCCAGCACAACGCCCACCGCCATTGCCAACGGCGGCAACTGGAGCCTGGTGTCGGGCTATGGCACCTTCAGTAACGGCACCGCCGACGACGGCCTGGCCACCTACATTTTCAACGGCGAGTACCAGGCGGTGCTGAGTTACCAGCCGACCGTTTCCGGCAATGTCTACGCCCACGTCACCGATGGACAAATCGTCGAATCGGAAAACGTGATGCTCTCGGTAACGGGGTGCCCTCCGTCGAGCTTCAATGGCTGCGAGCCGGCGGCACCGCAATGCACGCCCACGGCGGCGCCCGCGCTCGGCTATGCGGCCCTGTTCACCAAGCTGGCCAGCACAGGATTCGACCTCGAGGCGGTGGCGCTCAAGCCCGCCGGCACGCTGGAGAACACCTTCGCCGGCAGCGTCACGGTGGATCTGCTCGCCAACATCAACACCGGCGTGGCGATCGGCGCGAACAATTGCCCCGCCAGCCAGACCGCAACCATCCCCCTCGGTAACGCGACATTCAGCAGCGGGCGGACGACGATCAGCAACATCAACGTCGCCAATGCCTACCGCGACGTGCGCATGCGCTTCACCTGTTCCGCGGTGGATTGCGGCAGCGCCATTACGCAATGTTCGAGCGACAATTTCGCCGTTCGCCCGCAATCATTCACCGTGACCGCCAACCTCGGCGGCGCCACCCTGCCCGCCGGCAACAATTTCACGATGACGGCGACCACCGCGGTGCCCGCCGGCTACACCGGAACGCCGACGGTCAACGCGGCACTGGTGCAGGATCACAACGCGGCCACGGCGGGCGTGCTGAGCGGCGGCTTCGCCGCCGCAACCGGGAGCAGCGCCGCGGGCACCTTCCAGTACCATGACGTCGGCACTATCTCGCTGCTGGCCAGCGCGGTGACGGACAGCGGCTACACCATCGTCGATCAGGCGAGCGGCGATTGCGTTGCTGCAAGCGCCTCCAACACACTGGCTGGCGGCAAGTACGGTTGCAATGTGGGCTCCGCCGCCGCCGGTCCCTTCGGCCGCTTCTACCCGCATCATTTCACCTATGCCGCGACGCTGACCCCGGCCTGTGCCGGCGGCGGCTTTACCTACATGAACCAACCCGCGCTGGGCATCAATCTCGCCTTGACGGCAAAAAGCGCCAACGAGACCACGACGGCCCGTTATACCGCGGGCTACCCGACGCTGGGCACCTTCTCCATCGACGGCGACAACGGCGGCGTGGCGGTGGCGCCGGCGCGCGTGGCGCTACCGGCATTCATCTGGAGCAACGGCGTCTATACCACAATCGGCGCCCACACCTTCACCCGCAACGCCACGCCTGACGGCCCCTATAACAACTTCGCCCTCAAGGCGACCGTCACCGACCCCGATGGCGCCACGATTGCAGGCGCGGTACTCAGCAACACCACGGCCATCCGCTCCGGCCGCCTGCGCCTCGTGAATACCTACGGCTCGGAACTGCTTGCCATCCGTGTGCCACTGCGTGCCGAGTCCTACACCGGCACCGGCTGGAGCCTCCACGCCGCGGATAGCTGCACAGCCATTCCCACCAATGCCATCGCCATCACCAAC
>JAIOPW010000021.1 GCA_021413665.1 Rhodocyclales bacterium
CATGAGCCGCTACTCGGGCTGCTGGGTCGGATTCAAGGCGGTGGCCGATACGGTTGAATCGTCGGCCTCGGTGGATATTTCCCCAGACCGCGTGCGCATCGTGCTGCCTACCGATTACGCGCTACCGACCGACGGCCTCAACATCCGCTGGCCGGACGACCGCCTGCTACAGGAAGCCCGGCTGCTCGACCACAAGCTGTATGCGGCGCTGGCCTATTGCCGCGCCAACCGGCTGAACCAGGTGGTCATCAACTCGCCCAGGCCGCGGCTGGGAATCATCACCACCGGCAAGTCCTATCTCGACGTGCGCCAGGCCTTCGACGACCTTGGCATCGACGACGCACTGGCCGCCGAAATCGGCATCCGGCTCTATAAGGTCGGCATGGTCTGGCCGCTCGAGTCGGACGGCGTGCGACGCTTCGCCGAAGGGCTGGAAGAAATTCTGGTGGTCGAGGAAAAGCGCCAGTTGATCGAATACCAGCTGAAGGAGGAACTCTACAACTGGCGCGAGGACGTGCGCCCGCGAGTAATCGGCAAGTTCGACGAAAAGGGTGAATGGGCGCTGCCCAATGGCCGCTGGCTGCTGCCCGCCTCCGGCGAACTGTCGCCGGCGCAAATCGCCCGCGTCATCGCCGACCGCATCGGCCGCCACTTCACCTCGCCGCGCATACGCGACCGTCTGGCCGTCATCGAAGCCAAGGAGCGCTCCGCTGCACCGGTGATCCCGATTGCGCGGACACCCTACTTCTGCCCCGGCTGCCCGCACAACACATCGACCTGTGTGCCGGAAGGCTCGCGTGCGCTGGCCGGCATCGGCTGCCATTTCATGGTGCTGTGGATGAACCGGTCCACGTCGACCTATTCCCACATGGGTGGCGAAGGCGCGGCCTGGATGGGCCAGTCGCCGTTCACCGAGCAGCGTCATGTCTTCGTCAATCTTGGCGACGGTACCTACTTTCATTCCGGCTCGCTGGCGATTCGCGCCGCGGTGGCCTCCGGTGCCAACCTCACCTACAAGATTCTCTACAACGATGCCGTGGCCATGACTGGCGGCCAGCCGGTCGACGGCAACCTTACGGTGCCACAGATCGCCGCGCAGCTGTACGCAGAAGGCGTGCATCACGTCGTTGTCGTCACCGACGGCACGTCGCGCGCCTACGGCCATCCCGATCTGCCTCACGGCGTACCGATCAGGCACCGCGACGAACTGGATGCCATCCAGCGCGACATGCGCGAATGCCCCGGTGTCTCCGCCATCATCTACGACCAGACCTGCGCCGCCGAAAAGCGCCGCCGCCGCAAGCGCGGCAAGATGATCGATCCGCCACGACGCCTATTCATCAATGAAGCCGTTTGTGAAGGTTGCGGCGATTGCGGGGTGCAGTCAAATTGCCTCGCCCTGATCCCGGTGGAAACGGAATTCGGCCGCAAGCGAGCCATCGACCAGTCGGCCTGCAACAAGGACTACTCCTGCGAGAAGGGATTTTGTCCGAGCTTCGTCTCCGTGCTTGGCGGCAGTGTCAGGGCCGGTCGCGGCCTGGCAGGTTCCGGTGATGGCGGGGCTGCCATCGCCGTACCGCCAGCGCCGACTCTCGCACCAACCGCCACACCCTACGGCATCCTGATCACCGGTGTCGGCGGCACCGGCGTGGTCACCATCGGCGCGCTGATCGGCATGGCCGCGCATATCGACGGCAGGGGCGTCACCGTGCTCGATATGACGGGCCTGGCGCAAAAAGGCGGCGCCGTGTTTTCCCACGTGCGCATATGTGACGATCCGGAGGCCATTCACGCCGTGCGCGTCGCCACCGGCGAAGCCGACGCAGTGATCGGCGGCGATGTCATCGTCACCGCGTCGCCCGACGCCCTGAGCCGCATGCGCACCGCACGCACGAGGGTGGTGGTGAATTGCGCGGAAACACCTACGGCGGACTTCACGCGCAACCCTGACTGGCAGTTTCCACTCAAACGCATGCAGGCGGCGGTCAGCGAAGCCGTCGGCGGCGAC
>JAIOPW010000506.1 GCA_021413665.1 Rhodocyclales bacterium
CGCCGCGCGCATGCGGGTGCTTTCCGGCACGCCGGCGCGCCAGTCGCAACTGCCCTTCATGCAGAAACTGATGAACGGGCCACTCAAGGGCATGGTGGCAAGCGGCGCGAAGAAGCAGGTGGCGAAACGCGCGCGCCAGGAACACTACCCGGCGCCTTACGCCATCATCGACCAGTGGCAGAACTACGGCGGCAACACATTGGCCGTGCCGGCGGACAAGCCAACCTCGCTCGACGCGCTGGTGAAACACGCGACCACGCGCAACCTGATCCGCGTCTTCTTTTTGCAGGACCGGCTCAAGGGCTTCGGCAAAGCGGCACCGGACTTCGCGCCGCGCCACGTACACGTGGTCGGCGCCGGCGTCATGGGCGGCGATGTCGCTGCCTGGTGCGTGCTGCGCGGCATGACGGTGACGCTGCAGGACCAGAATATCGAGCGCATCGCGCCGGCCTTCGGCCGCGCCGCGAAGTTTTTCGAGAAGAAGCTGCGTGACAGGAAGCTCGCCCGCTTCGCGCTCGACCGCCTGATCGCCGACCCCAAGGGCGACGGCGTGCGCCAGGCCGACGTCATCATCGAGGCGATCTTCGAGAACCTGGAGGCCAAGCAGGCGTTGTTCGCCGACATCGAGGCGCGGGCCAGGCCCGATGCCCTGCTGGCATCGAACACCTCGTCGCTGAAACTGTCCGACATTGCGGCGACGTTCAAGGACCCCTCGCGCCTGGTCGGCATCCACTTCTTCAACCCGGTGGCGATGATGCCGCTGGTCGAAGTGGTGGCCAGTGCCGCCACCGCGCCCGAGGTGGCGCAGAAGGCCGCGGCCTTCGTGCGCCGGATCGACAAGCTGCCGCTGCCGGTGAAGGACGCGCCGGGCTTCCTGGTCAATGCCGTGCTTGCGCCCTACATGAACGAAGCGATGCGCTGCGTCGACGAGGGCATCGCCCCCGAAGCCATCGACGCGGCGATGGTGGCCTTCGGCATGCCCATGGGCCCGATCGAGCTGGCCGATACCGTCGGCCTCGATGTCGCCGTGGCGGCCGGCCGGCAACTGGTGGGCGAAGCGAATCCGCCACGCAAGCTGGTGGAACTTGTGGAAGGCAGGAACCTCGGCAAGAAGTCGGGCAAGGGTTTCTACGCGTGGGTGGATGGCAAGGCGCAGAAAGTCGGCGCTGGTGACACGGCGCCGGAGGGCCTCGCGCAGCGCCTGATCAAGCCCTTGCTCGACGCCACGCAACGACTGGTGCGCGATGGCATCGTCGCGGATGCCGAACTGGCCGATGCCGGAGTGATCTTCGGCACCGGCTTCGCGCCCCATACCGGCGGGCCGATGAACTACCTGGAGACCGGAAAAGCCTGACCGCGCCGGCCCAGCAGCTCGTTGCCGGCCAGCGCACCGAGCACCAGCGCGCCGCCGGCAAGGGTGCTGGCGGCCGGCACCTCGCCGGCGCCGAGCCCCACCAGCAGGCAGGGTATCGCCAGTTGCACCACGCCGAGCAGCGCCAGCAGGCCGATGTCGTGGTTCGATGCCTGCAGCGGCCAGGCCAGCGGCAGCATGGCGGCGGCCGACAGCAGGGCGCCCAGCATCACCGCCGGCAGCATGTCCTGGGTCCGGCCGGAATCATCGCGGGCCGCGCCGGCACGCTGCTGCAACAGGGTGAAGTTCACCGATGACGCGACCGGCACCGCCAGCGCGACCAGGCTGCCGGCCAGCGAGGCGCCGCGGGCCGCCTCCTCGCCGAACATCCAGGCGATGCCGGCGCTGGCAACCGCGATTGCCGCCCAGGTGCGCGGCGGCAGGCGATGGCCGAGAAACAGCCGAGCGGACAAGGCCGTCAGCAGGGGGCCGACGGCCATGGTCACCAGCACGTTGGCAACGCTGGTCAGGGTCAGCGCGATCATGAAGGCCGTGTACATCACGCTCCAGCACACGCCGGAAATCCAGATCGCGCGGTTGCCGCCGACGATGCCCTGCCACGCCGCCGCGCCGCGCAGCACGCCGAGGGCGAGGATCAGCGCCAGCGCGTTGAAGCCGCTGCGCCAGAAGGTGAGCTCGAAGCTGCGCGCGGCATCCAGGTGGCGGGTGACGACGCCGGCGATGCTCCACAGCATCGTGGCCAGCACCATCAGGGCAACGGCGCGACCGTGGGACATGGTCCGCACGCTACACCGCAGCGCTCAACGCGGCGAGGAAGCTGTCGCAATCCTGCTCGACCTTGGCCGCCAGCAAATGATCGGCACGGGTCCGGCCGAGGTTGGCCGCGATCACCGGCTTGCCATTGCGATGGGCGTGCTCGGCGAAGCGGAAGCCCGAATACACCATCAGCGAGGAACCGACCACCAGCAGGCCGCTGGCGGCATCGATGGCGTCGATCACGGTCCGCACCCGCTCGCGCGGCACGCTGTCGCCGAAGAACACTACGTCGGGTTTGAGCGTGCCGCCGCAGGCCGGGCAGGCCGGCGCCTCGAAGCCGGAAGCATCATCGGGCAGGTCGGCATCGCCGTCGGGAGCAACGACGGCCGGTCCGGCTTCGATATCCGGATTGGCGGCGGCGATCCAGTCCTGGACCGCCGCCCGCGCATGAAGCTGGCGGCAGTCGAGGCAGACCACGCGTGCCAGCCCGCCATGCAATTCCAGCACGGCGCGGCTGCCCGCCTTCTGGTGCAGGCCGTCGACGTTCTGCGTCACGGTCAGGCCGATCCGGCCGTGCTGTTCCAGTCCCGCGAGTGCGCGATGTCCCGCGCCGGGACGGGCCTGCCCGATCACCGGCCAGCCGTGAAAACTGCGCCGCCAGTAGCGTCGGCGCATCTCCGCGGAACGCAGGAAAGCCTGGTGGTCGATCGGTTGCGGCCGTTTCCAGCGCCCGTCGCGGTCGCGGTAATCGGGAATGCCGCAGGAGGTGCTGAGGCCGGCGCCGCTCAACACCACCAGCGGACCGCGGTCGAGCAGGCGCGCCAGCAACTGGCTGGCGTGCCCGGTCCCGCTCCCGCTCCCGGATTCGATGACTTGCCGCATTGATGTCCTGCCGACGTAGGCTCCAGGTCCAGCCCCGACTATAGAGCAAAGCGGTTTCATCCCGTCCGCGCGCCGTATACTGCGCGTTCGACGAATTGCATGAATTGCGGAGAACTTCGATGGGCCACGAAGGCGTCAAGATCCCGGGTCGCGAACCGGTGCTGCGCGTGATGCCGATGCCGGCGGACATGAACGGCAATGGCGACATCTTCGGCGGCTGGGTCATGGCTCATTGCGACGTCGCCGCGGCAATTCCCGCCATGCGCCGCGCGCGCGGCCGCATCGCCACCGTCGCGGTGAATTCCTTCCTCTTCAAGCAGCCGATCTCGGTCGGCGACATCGTCAGCTTCTACGCCGAAATCGTGAAGGTCGGTCGCACTTCGATCACCGTGGACATCCAGGTCTTCGCCGAGCGCCACCCGGCCAATCCGGTGGTGGTCAAGGTGACCGAAGCGCAATTCACCTACGTGGCGA
>JAIOPW010000022.1 GCA_021413665.1 Rhodocyclales bacterium
AAGCACCTGCCGGACGTAATGCCGCTTTATCTGAAGGCCAGCAAGGCGGGATAGCAAAAGTCGGCGGTGGCGCCACGGCGTTCTTGCGCGGCGACGGTTTGCCCGTCAGTTCATCCCCGATTCGCGCGCCTTGCGCTCGCGTTCCACCTTGATGATGTAGCGCTGGATCAGGGTCAGCATGGGCCCAGGCAACTTCACGAACTCACAGCCGGCGCGTTGCGACTTTGCGCCGCTCCGTGTTACCGCCTCGAAAACGCTGCGGATCACGATCTTTCCCGTAACCGCGCCGACTTCCGGCAGGTCGATCCTGCAGTCGAGCTGGAGGCCGGTTTCGAGTGGAATATCGAGCGGAATCGAGATCACGCCGAGCCCGCCGCCGCTGATATCCCCGATGTGGGCATCGATCGCCCGGCGTTCGCCGCCGGCAGCGGGGAAGGAAATGACACACTTGAGCGGGCGCGCGATGGGGGTGGCCATGCGGTAGTACTCGCGGCGTTGCAGGCGCAGCACGCTGTCGGGCAGGGCGGCCAGGAATGCCGGGCCACCGTTCCACTCGACTCTTTTTAGCCCGCGCAGGATGAACTGGACCTTCACCTTGTCGAGTTGCGTGACACAGAACAGCTTGTCCGCCTCCAGCGCCTTCTGGTTCATTTCCGGACTGGCGCCGAGGTCGAGGTAAACACCGCCGTCGCCGTAGCTGACCATGTCGGTCAGCACCATGTCGCGGCCTTCGTTGAAGAACATCGTGATCTGCGATACGTGTTCGACCATGCCGCGAAATACCGCGAACATTTCGCTCTTGGCTTTCAGCAGGTACTGGCTGAACTCGTCCGTCGACATCAGCTCCGCCGCCAGTTTCTGCGCAGGAGTCTGCGCCGTGGCGGGTGAGGCGGCATCCGGATGGGAGGAGTGTTGGGTTTCGGTACCGCTCATTGCTCACTAAGCGCCGGGATGGGAACGGGTAAGCGGCGAATTTTAGCCGAGTTTGCCGGGGGTCAGGCCTTCCGCAAGCTCCCCATTGCGCTCCACTTTGTAGATCCATGCCAGCAGCTCGGCAACGGCGATGTAGAGCTGCGGGGGGATTTCCCCATCAAGGTCGACTTGCGACAACAGCGCTACCAGCTCGGGGGATTCATGCACGAAAATGCCATGCTCGCGTGCGCGCGAAATGATCTCTTCCGCAATCAGTCCCCGGCCTTTCGCCACCACGGTGGGTGCAGCCGCGCCTGGGGCATACTTCAGGGCGACTGCCAGCGCCCGCTGTTCGCCTTCCTTACTCCTGGGCATCGTGCTTTACCTGCAAGGCAAGCAGTGGCACGCCGGCAGCGGCCATTGATTTCTCCAGCGATGGCGCGGCGTCGAGCAGATCGGCGGCGCTGGCGCCGACCGGCGTGACGATGGCGATTCTCGCCCCTTGCGGCGTCAGGCTGAGCCGGGCGTCGATTTCTCCGAGGCGCGGCGTGACCAGGCGCAACGAGGTAGTCCAGTCTCGTTCCGTATCGGCGGCCGCGGCGCCGTCCCGGCGGCCGTCCGGCTCGATCTGCCAGTTCAGCGTCTGGCCCGGCCAGACTTCGCCATGCCATGCCAGGCGCTGGGTCGCGACCGCATCCAGTTGCTGCTGCACCAGCAGACGGAGATTCTCCGGCACCGCAAGGGCCGGATTGACGATCGGCGCCTGCTGCGCCCCGGCTTGCTGGCGAGTTTCATCGTTGCCGAAGAGGTTTTGCAGCAGCGCCATCGGCCCGGACAGATCGGACGGGCGGACGGCCGAGCCGGGTCGGGAAGGCAGATCGCCGGATTCCTGGCCGGTTGCGGCCAGTGCCGCCGGTGCGTGCTTCGCTTGCGGCTGGCCCTGCAGGTCGCTCAGCGGACGCTGCCCCATGACCCATTGCACCTGGTGCGATTCGTAGAACAAGCCACTCATGCTGACGGCTTTTGCCAATTGCGGCGCCAGATCGGCGGCCAGCCTGGCGGTATCGGGGGACGCGGCGGCGAGCAGTGCCTGCCCGCGGCTGAGTTCCACGGCGGGAGGAGGGGCGCCGTCGCGTGCCAGAAGGGTGCCGATCAGTTGGGCCGTGCGCGAAAGATTCGTGAATTGGTAATCGGCCGACGCCGCCGCGTCCGTCGCCCCGTTGCGGTTGGCGAGTTGGGCGACGATCAGGCGTGGAGTGCGGTCGATCACCACCAGTTCCAGCGTGTCGCCGGTCTTGGCTCCTTCGGGCAGCGCAAGCGTCAGCGAGCGGCCCGCTACCAGGGCCTTGTAGGTGTTTTCCGGCAGAATTTCCTGGATTCGCGCCGAAAAGGTTTGCCCCGGATGCAGCTCCGCCAGATCGGCCGGGATTTCGCTCACCGGCGCAATCGGGTGCAGCGCCGTCTCGGTCTGCATCCTCATGCGGATGCCGGCATCGTTGGGGATCAGTACCATGGCATTGCCCTGGCGTCAGTGAATGCGGCGGGCAGGGGCGCCGTCCGCCAACTCGACGGGCCAGGCCTACCGCCGGGCCGCCCCAAGGAAGGCCTGCGCCCCCTCGGGGGGCAGCGAAGTGAAGCGGGCGTGCGGGTGGTTCATCAGGCGCCGAAGTTGCCGGCAGCCGGTTCGCCGGACCCGGCCGCATAAGCCCTCTCGACATCGCGCCGCCGTACGCTGTTGCCGAGATATTGGCGGACATGCTCCATCCACGGTTCGGTATGGCGGCGCACTTCGGCGTCGTCTTCGAGGATGCGCTGGATCAGGCTGCGTTTCCTGGCCAGTTCGACGGCGGGCAGGTTGTTGTCGTCGGCACCGGCCATCAAGCTGTTGCGCAAGGTGGCGACGCCGTGCTCGAGTTCCAGGAGGTTGTCCCAGTCGCCAGCGCGCGCCGCATCGACCATGCGGGACGACAGCAGGCTCATTTCTTCGTAGAGTTCGATCTGGGAAGGCATCCGGTGCATCGTAGCCATCACGCCGCAACCTTGTTGCGGGAAGCTACGGCGGGATCATCGGCTATTTCTTCCCAGGCGGTCTTGATTTCGGCAAGCAGGCGGCCCACCTCGTTCAGTGCGGCCAGGTCATTGTGCAGGTTGGCGTGCACCAGGCGCGCGACCATGTAGTCATAAAGTGCGGCCAACCGGTTGGCCAGTTCGTCGCCCGCCGAAAAGCGGAGGCTGGCCCGCAATCCGTTGGTGACGATGTCAATGGTGCGGGAGATGGCTTCTCCCTTTTCCGCGATGCGACCGTTGTGCATGGCATTGTCGGCCTTGGCAATGGCCAGCAGGGCGCCGTCGAACAGCAACAGGATCAGCCGATGAGGGTCGGCCGCGGCGACGGCGGTTTCGATACCGACCCGCGCGTAGGTCTGGGCGGAGTTGGGGGCAGCAAAAGTCATGGTCTCTCCCGATCAGTTGTTCGAGGGCAGGCTCGACAACTGCTGCGTCAGGTATTGGCTGGTCTTGTTCATGTTGGTGACGAGCACATCGAGCGCCGTGAACTGGCGGCGATAACGGGCCTCGATCTGCGTCAGGCGATAGTTGAGCGCGTCGCGACTGGTGCCTATCTCGTTGATCGATGTCGTGATGCCATCGGTCCGGTTCGAGATCAGCCCGCCGAACCCGACAACGGACTCCAGGGCGGTGTTGAAGCGCACGGCAATGCCTTCGTTGCCTACTGTGGTTTGTGTAAACAGCGCCGCGACGTCCTTGTTCGGGTCGGCCAGCGCCGCAGCGAGCTTGGTGCTGTCGGTGGTGAGGGTTCCATCCCGCTGGACGGAGATGCCGATGTCGGACAAGGAACTGATGCCGCCGGCGATACCCGTCACACTCGACTGCACGAGGCTGCTCAATTGCGACTGAAGTGAGCGCACCGTGCTGTCGCCGTTCAGCACCGCTGCCTTCTTGGTCGCGGCGTTGTAGGCCGAGTTGGTCTTCAGGAGGTTGACAGCGCTGTTATACGTCTTGACGAAGTCTTCAATCGCGGAAGTCGTCGCTGCCGTATTGTTGGCGACCGTCAGGATTGCCGTGCCTGGCGTGGCAAGTGTGCCCTTGGTGAGGTTCAGCGTGACGCCTTCGATAGCATCGGTAATGGTGTTGGAGCTTCGGGTGATGGCTATGCCGTTGATGGACAGCATGGCGTCGTCTGCCGCCTGGGTTTGAATCAGGCTGGAGGAGTCGAGTCCGGACAGCGCATGCGTGCCGCCGCTGCCGTCGTCGGTTACCGCAACACTGATGTCGCCGACCGATCCGCTGGTTTTGGAACTCAGTACCAGGCGATTCGTCGTTCCATCGTTGATGATGGTCGCGGTGACGCCGGCATTGGCGTCGTTGATGGCCTGGCGGATGCCCGCCAGCGTGTTGTTGGCGCCGGTGATGGCGACGTTGACCGCCGTGCCGCCATCGATCGCGATGGCGAGTGAACCCGTATTGAAGGTGTCGGTGGTGGCCGCATAGCTGGTGTTGCTGCGCACCGTGTGGAACTTGGCCAGTTGCGTGACGCTCAGGCTGTAGCTGCCCGCGGCCGCCGTGCTGGATGCGGAGGCGGCCAATACGGTGCTGTCCGATACCGAGGCCGACTTGCCAGTGAAGGTACTGGTGCTGGCCAGAGTCTGTGCCGCTGTCTGCATGCTCGACAACGCGCCCTTGATCGAGCCGTAGGCGGTGAGCTTGGCGTTGTAGTCGGCTTCCTTGGTCGCCAGCTTCGTCAGCGGAATCCTCTCCAGCTCCATCAGCTTGCTGATGATGCTGTTGACGTCAAGTCCGGAGGCGATGCCCGGGGATGAAATTGAACTGGTTGCCATATGCGTGGACTCCTATATGGCTACTATAACGGAAACAATGGCGGGAACTGTAGGGCGCTTCCGCGGCTGGCGGGGCCTCCGCCCGGATTCGGCCCCGGCTCGAGATAAAGACCGGCCAGAGCCACGCCCGACTCAGCACTGATACTGGCCAGTCTACGCGTTCAGGCGATGAAGCATCGTCGCTGTTCGCCTTGGTGCCAATAAATAGTCAATGAATTCATGTAGCTAGTGAATCGACCGGCGAATCCCTGGGTCAGCGTTGTCGCGCGCCAGGGCCAAGCCCGGGTCGCGACTCCCCGATCGGGACCACGCCCTAAAGTTTCCCGCCGGGCGACCGTTAAGGCTTCCAACTGCGGTGAATGGGCCTCGATGGATCGGGGCGAACCGAAGGGAATGGCAAGGCGTCGTCCTACACGTCGTCTTATACGTAGCCCCAGCAAAGGAGTAATTTCATGGCACAGGTAATCAACACCAACGTAGCATCGCTGTTCGGCCAGCAAGCGCTGAACAAGTCGAACAACGGCCTGCAGACGGCGATGCAGCGGCTGTCCTCGGGCCTGCGCATCAACAGCGCCAAGGACGATCCGACGGGCATGGTGACGGCAGCCGGCTACGACAGCCAGGTTCGCGGCGCCAACCAGGCGATCCGCAACGCCAACAACGGCATTTCG
>JAIOPW010000434.1 GCA_021413665.1 Rhodocyclales bacterium
CTAACCGCATGACTGACAGGGTGCTGCCGAAAGCTGCGCCAAAGGGCCACGTCGTAGGCAATCTTGAGCCCACCGCAGACGACCAGGGGCGCTGCCAGCCAGCCAGCGGCGAACAGTGCGCCACCCAGCGACGGGCTCAAGGCCGCCGCCAGGCTGCGCGGCACCGCCGTGAAGCTGGCCGCCGCCGCCCGCTCGGAGGCGGTAACCATCGCCATGACATAGGCCGAACGGGTCGGCACATCCATCTGCGACAGTGCGGATCGCAGCAGCAGCAAGCCCAGAGCGAGAGGCAGGCTTGGCGCGAAGGCGGCAAGAATCAGGAACAGGCTGGCCGGAATGTGGGTAAACACCATGGTGTTGAGCAACCCGATGCGAGCCGCCACCCAGGGCGCGGCGAGTTGCGAAAATGCGCTCAGCAGCCCCGCCCAGAAAAAGAAGATCCCCGCCGCCGTCAGTGACAGTCCGAAGCGCTCGAACAGCCAGAGCGCGAGCAAGGAATTCACCACCAGCCCGCCCGCAAAGGAATCCAGGGAAAACAGCGCGGCCAGCCGGATCACGACTCGACGTGACGGCCCCAGCGGGGCAGGCGCAAGGTTCGGCCCCGACACCGACCGCTGCGGCAGGCGTGAGTACAGCAGCCAGATCAGGGCGCCGATGCCGGCGTAGGCCACGAACATGGCTCGCATCGCGCTCAAACGGTCGACGCCCAGATCGGCCAGCGCATCCGGCACGCCGGCGGCCAGCGCCCCCAGTGCCGCGCAAAGGGCGCCGGCCAGGCTGTAGCGCGCGAACAACCGGGTCCGCGCGTCTGCGTCGACGGCCAGCGACAGTCGCGCATGTTCCAGAGGCAGAAATACGCTAACGTCGCCGGAACTCGGATTCAGCGTGCCGACGAAAGCCACCAGCAGCAGTGGCAGGAATGTCGAAAAGCCGGCGAAGCCCAACCCGGTGGCGGTCATCAGGCAGGCCGCCGCCAGCAGCATCAGGCGTGGCGGGAAGCGATGGCCCCAGGCCCCGAGCGCCAGCGTCGCCAGCGCCGAACCCAGCAGCGTGGCGGTGCTGAGCAAACCGACCCGCCAGACGTCGTAACCCAGCGCCAGCAGGTAGGCCGGCAGCAGCACCGCCACATAGCCATCGACGAAGGCGCGCAGGCCACGCCCGATCAGCAGCAGGCGAACCTCCGGCGCCATGCCGGCGCTTGCGCTCATTGCAAGCGCCGGAAGCGCGCGACCTTCTTCAGCGGAGTGTCGGCACACCAAGCGTACAGCGCATCGTAGAGCACCATGCCGTGGGCCAGCATCGCGTGGTCGTCGGCGTAGTTGAGCGACAGCCCCTTCGAGATCGCCAGCAACCCTGCCGCCTCCTGCGCCAGTTGCGGCACACCACAGTCCGCCGCGCGCACGATCAGGGCCAGCTTGTCCAGCGCCGCATCCTCGATCCGATACGTGTCGATGAAGGCGTCGAAGCTGCATCGATCGCCGTGGTGCCCGAGTTCGACGCCCGGCATGTCGTAGGGAATGGCGCCGGTCTCGCGTGCCACCCGCATCACCTCGTTGCCCGGCACATAGAGGAATTCCGGCGCTTCATCGACAAAGCGCGCCACCAGCCAGGGGCAGGCGATGCGATCGATCTTGGGCCGTTCGCGGGTAATCCACTTCATGGTGGCGTCCTCACATGGAAAAGGAATAGGCGAGGCCGAGCAGCGCACAGGCGCCGATCACCTTCATGATGTCGGCCTTGTACTTCCACAAGGCGACCACGGCGGCGACGGCGATCAGGACCGGTAGCCACTCGAAAGGACCGGCAAAGGGCGCGGTCTCGGTCGCCTTGGGCCAGAAGGTATGCCAGGCGAAGAAGACCGCCAGATTGAGGATCACGCCGACCACGGCCGCCGTGATACCGGTCAGCGGCGCGGTGAATTTCAGTTCGCCGCGTGTGGCTTCCACCAGCGGGCCGCCGGCGAGGATGAAGAAGAAGCTCGGCAGGAAAGTGAAGAAGGTCGCCACCGCCGCGCCGGCCAATCCGGCGATGACGGGATCGGTGGCGACCGACTTGGTCACGCCGCCGACATAGCCGACCCAGGTCACGATCATGATCAGCGGCCCCGGCGTGGTTTCGCCCAGGGCCAGGCCGTCCATCATCTGTGGCCCGGTGAGCCAGCCGAAGTGCTCGACGCCACCTTGATACACGTAGGGCAGCACGGCGTAGGCGCCGCCGATGGTAAGGAAGGCCGCCTTGGTGAAGAACTCGCCCATCCGGTACAGGTCGGCGCTGCCTCTCAGCAGCAGCAGCGACAGCGCACCGGTGGCGAGGAATATGGCGGTGGTGGCGACCAATTTAGCCCAGGAGAACTTCGCGTGCGCGGGTGGCGGCGTGTCGTCGTCGATCAACGCCGGGCCGTAACTCTTTTCGCTGGCGCCGTGGCCGCCGCCGCCCGTGAACTTGCCCGGCACCAGTTTGCCGCCGAGGGCGCCCAGCAGCGCGGCGGCCAGCACGATCCACGGAAAGTCGATCTTGAAGGCGAAAATGCCGACAAAGGCCGCCACGGCGATGGCCAGCATCAAGCCGTTGCGAATCGCCCGCGAACCGATGCGCCAGGCGGCGAACAGCACCACGGCCACCACCGCCGGCTTGATGCCGTAGAAGATACCCTGCACCGACGGCATGTCGCCGAAGGCCAGGTACAGTCCGGCGAGCAGAGAAAGCAGCAGGAAGGCCGGCAGGAAGAACAGCAGGCCGGCCAGCAGCCCGCCGCGCAGTCCGTGCAGCAGCCAGCCGGTATAGATCGCCAGTTGGCAGGCTTCCGGGCCGGGCAGCAGCATGCAGTAGTTGAGCGCATGCAGGAAGCGGTGTTCCGAGATCCAGCGCCGGCGCTCGACCAGTTCCTGATGCATGATCGAGATCTGTCCGGCCGGGCCGCCGAAGCTGATGAAGCCCAGCTTGAACCAGAAACGCAGCGCGTCGAGCAAGGTCGGCACGGGAGGTGCGCTCATCGGGGCTTCAGTCATGGGGCTGCTCCTGTTGGTAGTTTTTGTAAAGACCGTCGAAGACACGACTCGCCTCGGTCAATAATTTGTCGTCGTTGGCCGCCGCCGCGCGTAAGCCGGACAGCAGCGCCTCGATGCCCGCCGCCTCGACCACCGGCACGCCGCCGACGTCGAGGCAATGCACGATGGCGGCGATGCGCGCCAGCGCGGGATCGTTGTCCAGGCCGAAGCTTGCCGCCAGTACTTCGAACGTGACCCGGCCACCGACATGGGTGAAGGCCGCATGGTCAAAATCGAAACCAAGAGCCGACTTCGGACACTTCTTCGGATTGTCCAGCCAAAGAAATGTCGCCTTCCGGTCGATGAAGCGGCGGATCAGCCAGGCCGAAGCCATGCGATCAACCCACAGGTTCTTGCGCGTGGCCCAGCGCCGATCCTGAAAGTCGGCGCTGGCGAGACGGCGAATTTTGCCCGCGACTGTCGCCGGCTCATCGCCGGATGCCGCTTCAAGGGCCGCAAACGCCTCCTGTGCCTGCCGTTGCGCCTCGCCGGGAAAATAGTCGATGGTGACCAGCGCCGCCAGATCACGGCGCAGGCCGCGCAATGCCTTGATGTCCCCGGCATCGACACCGGCCATCGTCACCAGCAAGCGGGCGTAGTCCGGGCCGCGATCGAAGAGCCGCACGATTTCCGTTTCCTGCGGCCCGTCGCGTCCGCCGAGCCGGTAGATGTCCGCCGTGCCCTGCACCGCAAGCACCTCGCCCGCAATGTTCGCCAGGGCCGCCGCATGTTCCGGTGCGTCCGGCAGCAGGAACACCCCGTCGCGCAACGTCGCACAGCCAAGGCCTCGCAGGGCGCGCCAGATGCGCATGCGGCCGGCAGCCTGCCGCGTCGGCAGGCTGACAAAGAGGGCAAGGAACTCCATGGGGTTGTTACATCGAAAATTGGATGTAACAACTATAACTCACACAGAGACTATATAACAACCATTCAAAACCAACGAAAGTCGGCGATGGCGGCACGGCGCATAGGGGGCGCCTACGGCTTTTTGCACATCGGTCCCTCGACCGGGTTCATTGCGCTTTGCACGATGGCGGAAACGAGGTCGTGGATTTCCTCGACGCTGAAGTGTTCGAACAGACGCCGCGCCTGTGCGGCGGGAAGTTGCACGAGGCACGACGAGCCATCCGCCAGTGTGGCGACAACCCGCATCAGGGTTCTCTCGCCACTGTCGCCCGCAGCCTCGATGAGGCCCGCCTGTTCCGTCATCAGCGCATCGTACTCATCCTCGATCGCCTGTTCGACATCGTCCGGCAGATCGTCCCGTAGCGTAACGACGAAACCCTCGATCGGATCGGGACGAACCTCGCCCTTCAATCCGCGATCGGCGATGAATTTCTCGAAGCGTCGGCAAAGGAGCGCATCGAACAGGATGTATTCGTTGCTCATGCGCGTCCCTGTTTGTATTTCTTGAATACCGTCCCGGCGTCGCGGTGGGCGCGCTCCAGCGTGCAGATCGAGGGATCGTCGTCGTGACCGCTGAAGAAATCATCGGCCTGGGCGCGCATCACCATCGCGATCGCCGCTTCATCCGCAAGGCCGTATTCCTCGGTGATGAGGGTGGTGACTTCGTCGAGGTGCTCTTCGTAGGTCATCGCCAATCACGCCGGCTCTGGGTAGCGAATCACCACGATCCGCTCGTCGGGTTCGAGCCAGAACTCGCCATGCGGCCCCTTGGCATTGCCGGTGATGAGCAGGATCAAGCCGTCCTCGTCGCGCACTTCGGTGACGGTCTCCCACGCAAAAGTGGGATGGGCATTTGTTCCGGTGCCGTTGTAGATGTGGTCCTTCAGCCGCACCTCAGACGCCGCCACGGTAATCTTGTTGGTCATGAACCTCCCCTATGTCGAGCCAGTACCATCGCCTTCGCGCACGTGCGCCGCAAGTTCCGCCAGCAGGTCGTCCACCTGCGTTGCGAGTTCGGCGGCCAACTCAGCCACCGACGGATCATCCTGGCGCGCGGCGATTTCGGTTCGCGCCGCCAGATCCTGCACGGCGGGTGCCATCAGGTTGCCACCGACGCCCTTGAGTGAATGCGCTATGAAGGCGATATCCTTCAGGTCGCCCTGCTCCGCCGCGGTTCGCAGTTTGGCCGGTGTCTCCCGCTGGCTGTCGAGGGCGATGGTCGCGAGCTTAACAACGAAGGCCTCGCGTCCCGAATACTGTGCCAGCAAGGCTTGCCAGTCGACCAGGCCCGACGCAAAAGTTCCCGAAGGGACGCACCGCGCTGGCGCCGGCGGGACGGCGATCACAGGCGCTGACGATGCCGGCCCCATCCCCGCCCCATCCCGCCCCTTGAAGGGGAGGGAGTCCGGTTCCTCCCCCTTCAAGGGGGAGGTTGGGAGGGGGATGGGGCCATCCGGCCGCGCATGGCGCAGGATCGCCGCCACCAGCAGGTCCGGGTCGATCGGCTTGGTGACATGCTCCACCATGCCGGCGGCGAGACAGTTGTCGCGTTCCTCGGCAAGGGCGTGGGCGGTGAGCCCGATCACCGGCAGTGCCGGCGCAATCTCGCGCAGGCGCCGGGTGGCTTCGAGGCCGTTCATCACCGGCATCTGCACGTCCATCAGCACGGCGTCGAAGGCGCTGACCCCCGCCTCTTCAAGCCGGTCCAGCGCCTGCTGCCCGTCCCCGGCGAAGATCACGTGGGCGCCTTCATGGACGAGCAGGTCCTCCAGGATCAAGCGGTTGACTTCAACGTCTTCGGCGGCCAGCAGCCTCAGCCCCGTCAGCCGCCGTTCGCCGCCGACCGGTCCGGTGCGCGCCGCAAGATCGGGCGCCGCTACCGGCAGCGGCAGGCGCAGGGTAAAGCTGCAGCCGACACCCGGGGCGCAATCCGCGGATATTTCGCCGCCCATCAGGCGCGCGAGGTTCTGGCTGATTGCGAGTCCGAGGCCGGTACCGCCGTAGCGCCGGGTGGTGGAACTGTCGGCCTGCTCGAATGGCTGGAACAGCCGCGCGGCCTGCTCCGCGGTCATGCCGATGCCGGTGTCGACGACTTTGAAATAGATATCCCCACCCTCGCCGGCGACCCGCAACCTCACCTCGCCGCGCTCGGTAAATTTGACGGCATTGGAGAGCAGGTTGACCAGTATCTGCTGCAAGCGCTGGGCGTCGCCGGCGACCCATTCGGGCAAGTCGGCGGCCACCGCCGTTTCGAAGGCGAGGCCCTTCTGCTGCGCCGTCCCGCCGACAAAGGCAACCGCGTTGTCGATGGCGCCGGCCAGCGCAAACGGCCGCCGCTCGACGGCAAGCTTGCCGGCGTCGATCTTGGAAAAGTCGAGGATGTCGTTGATCACCCCCAGCAGATGGGCGCCGGAATCCTGGATGCGGACAAAAGTCTCATGGCTCGAGCGGCCGGCGCTGTCGCGCGCACCGATGCGAGCCATCCCCAGCACGCCGTTGAGCGGCGTCCTCAGTTCGTGGCTCATGTTGGCCAGAAACTCGCTCTTCGCCCGCGCCAGGCGCTCGGCCTCGTTGCGGGCGACGGTGAGTTCCGCAGTGCGTTCGGCCACCAGTTCCTCCAGATGCTGCCGATGCTGTTCCAGTTCACGCTCCATGGCCTTGCGCGCGCTCAGATCGGTGACAAAGGCAAACGAGCCCGACGGCTTGCCCTCCGCGTCGAAATGGGTCGAGGCCTGGAAGTATGCCGGAATCCGGCGACCATCCTTGCGCCGCAGCTCGATCTCGTAATAGCGGTGCCGCGTATCACCGATTTGCGCCATCTGCTCACGAAAAATTCGTGCGTTGTCCGCGTCGACGAACTCCGTCGGCTGGTGGCCGAGCACCTCTTCGCGCCCATGGCCAAGCAGATCGCACAGGACCGAGTTGACCTCGATGGTCTTGCGCGACGAGTCGATCATCCAGAAGCCCTCCGCCGCCGACTCGATGATGAAGCGAAGGCGCGCCTCGCTCTCGCGGAGTACCTTCTCCGCCCGCTTGCGCCCGGTAATGTCGTCAGCCGAAGCGATGACCACGTTCAAGCCCCGATATTGGCCGCGCACGAGGCGAACCTCCTTCGGGAATACCTCGCCATTGGCGCGCCGGCCCCAGAACTCGAAGCACTGCGGTTCGCCGGCCATGGCGCGCGCCACAATTCCGGACAGGGCTTCCAGATCATTCCTGCCCGGAGCAGCAATGAATTCCGGGGTCTTGCCGATGAACGCGTCGCGCGGAAGGCCATACATGCGCTCCGCCGCCTGATTGACATCCAGAAAGCGGCCTTGCGCATCCTGGACGTAGATTGCCTCACTGACACCGTCGAACAAGCCGCGATACGCGGCTTCGCTTTCCCGCAGTATCCGCGCTGCCTCCCGTTCGGGTCCCTGGTCGCGAAACACCAGCACCGCGCCATGAATTGCGCCGTCCGTGTGGCGGATCGGCGCCGCCGAATCGGCAACGGGCCGCTCCGTGCCGTCGCGGGAGATCAGCAGCGTATGATTTGCCAGCCCGACGATCGCGCCCTCGCGTATTGCCCGCAGCACCGGACAGTCGGCTTCCTTGCGCGTGGTCTCGTTGATGATGGAGAACACCTGCCGGATATGGCGTCCCGCCGCCTCAGCCCTGGTCCAGCCGGTCTTCGCCTCGGCCACCGGATTCATGAATTCCACCAGGCCATTGTTGTCCGTCGCGATTACGGCATCGCCGATGGAGGACAGGGTGACGGATACGCGCTCGACTTCGTCGCGCAGGGCGCCCTGCGCGGTGGCAATCCCGTCGGCCATGCGGTTGAAGGCCATGATCAGTCCGGCAAGTTCCGGACTGCCCTGCAGCGTTATGCGGCGGGTGAAATCGCCGCGCGCCAGTTCATCGGCTCCCTGGGTCAGGACCGAAAGAGGACGCAAGCCGTTCCGCAGGATGAGATAGATGCCGGTGACGTTCAACGCCAGCGCCAGCAACAGAATGACCAGATGGCTGAGGAAGCTTCCCCACAGCCGGTTCTGGGCCGGTGTGGCGGTCATATCGACGGTGACCTGGCCATAGTTGCGGCCGCCAATCGACAGGGTGCGAGTTGTCCCGGGCGACAGCACACCGATCCAATCCACGA
>JAIOPW010000435.1 GCA_021413665.1 Rhodocyclales bacterium
GGCTTCGCACTTCTTCATGAAGGCGGCCTTGGCGGCGCCGGCCAGCGGCTTGCCATCCTTGCTCACGGCCTTGTCGGCACAGCCCGACTTGGAGGCTTCAGCGGGCTTGCCGCCCTTCTCGCACTTCTTGATGGAGGCGGCTTTGGCGGCGCCGGCCAGCGGCTTGCCATCCTTGCTCACGGCCTTGGCTTCGCAGTCGCTGGCAGCAGCCGCGGGTTTGGCAACTGCGGCGGCTTCGGCAGCCTTCGCCGGGGCGGCGGCAGGAGCCGCGGCGGGGGCAGCCTTGGCGGGAGCAGCGGCAGGTGCGGCGGCGGCGGCAGGCGCCTTCTCCGCTGCGGCGAACGCAACGCCGGCGGCGAACAGGGTGGACAGGGCAACGGCGATCAGTTTGTTCATTATGAGTCTCCTCGATGGATGGCCGGCGGGAACGCCGTGCCTCATTAACGCAGCCGGAATGCTCTTAGTTGACCGGATCCTGGCCGCTGTCGGCCAGAAGGGCGGCTTCCTGCCGGTCGAGGAACTCCTGCATGCTGTCGATGCCACGCAGTTTCAGCACGGTGGCGCGCACCGCGGCTTCGAGCAGGACGGCGAGATTGCGGCCGGCCGCAACCGGAATGGTGACGCGTCGGACCGGCACGCCGAGGATGGTTTCGTTCTGCGCATCGAGCGGCAGGCGCGCCGCGTCCGGCACGCCGGGTGTCGGCTTTTGCAGATGCACGATGAGCTTGAGGCGCATCTTGCGCCGGCAGGCGGTTTCGCCAAAGACAGTGCGGATGTTGAGGAGCCCCAGCCCCCGCACTTCGAGGAAGTCCTTGAGCAATTCGGGACAGCGGCCTTCGAGCGTGTCGGAGCCGATGCGCGAGACATCGACCACGTCATCGGCCACCAGACCGTGTCCGCGTGAAATCAGCTCGAGGCCGAGTTCGCTTTTGCCGACGCCGGAATCGCCGGTGATCAGCACACCCATGCCCAGCACGTCCATGAAAACACCGTGCAGGGTTCCGGTTTCGGCCAGTTGGCGCGACACGAAGGCGCGCAGGGTGTCGATGACGAAGGCCGAGGACAGAGGCGTTTCCAGCAGCGGCGTGCCCGAGGCTTCGCATCCCTGGCGTACGCCTTCATTGATTTCGCAGCCGTCGGCGACGATGATCGCGGGTGGCCGGGCGTGGTAGATCTCCTGCATGTGGTGGGCGACTTTTTCCGGCGCGTGGCGGGCCGACCAGGCGACTTCCGGTGTGCCGATGACCTGCAGGCGTTCCGGATGCATGAGGTTGAGGTGGCCGATCAGGTCGGCAGGTGATACGACATGCTCACTGGTGCAGATTGCCCGTGTCATGGCGCCGCTGACCCACGAGAGCTGGAGCCGCTCCCGGTTGCGTTCGAACAGCTGGGAAACGACTAGTTGGCGTGCCAATTGGCAAACAAGCCATGCAGCGCAGCAGCATCGGATGCTTCGCCGAGCTGATCGCGAAAAGCCTTGTCGGAGAACATCTGCGCCAGTTCGGAGAGCAATTGAAGGTGGTGTTCATTGGCTGCTTCCGGCACCAGCAGGATGAAAACCAGCCCGACCGGCTTGCCGTCTGGAGCGTCGAACTGTACCGGCGATATCAGGCGGCAAAACGCGCCAACCGGAGCCTTGAGACCCTTGATGCGGCCGTGGGGAATTGCAATGCCCTGGCCGAGACCCGTGGATCCGAGCTTTTCGCGGGCGAACAGGGCGTCGTAGACGGTGCTGCGGGCGACGCTTTGATGGTTCTCGAACAGGATGCCGGCTTGCTCGAATACGCGCTTCTTGCTGCTGGCGTCGAGGTTGGCCACCACATTGTCGAGTGGCAGCAGGCTGGCGATCTGGTTCATGGTGGGAGCAATCCTGCAAAGATGCGGAGCTTGCGGCGGCGCGCAGTATAACGCTATCCGGTGGATGCCGTCTCAGGCGCAAGCGCACCGAGACATAACGCGATACCGCCGCCGAAACGCTGCGCAAGCCCTGGCGTGGTTCTACTCGGTCTGTTGACGTTTGTCGTGATTGTGGTTCGAGACCTTTTCCTTGTGTTTGACCACCTGGCGGTCCAGTTTGTCGGCCACCAGGTCGATGGCGGCATAGAGGTCGGCGTCGGTGGCGTCGGCAAATATGTCCTTGCCCTTGACGTGGAGCGTGACTTCCGCCTTCTGTTGCAGTTTTTCAACCGACAGGATGACGTGTGAGCTGGTGACCTGGTCGAAATGCCGCAGAACCCGGTCGAGCTTGCCCGTAACGTATTCACGAATGGCCGGGGTAACTTCGATGTGGTGGCCGGTGATGTTGAGATTCATGATGTCTCCTGGTTGGAAGGTGTTTCTCAGAGAACTTTTCTGAGGTTGACCGGCGGGATGTTGAGCAGTTCGCGGTACTTCGCCACAGTGCGACGTGCCACGACGATGCCCTGCTCGCCGAGGATTTCCGCAAGCCGGGCGTCCGAGAGCGGCTTTTTGCCGTCCTCGGCGCCGACCAATTGCTTGATCAGCGCCCGAATCGCGGTTGAGGAAGCCGCGCCGCCGGTATCGGTGGCGACGTGGCTGCCAAAAAAGTATTTGAGTTCATAGATGCCGCGCGGACTGGCCAGGTATTTCTGCGTCGTCACGCGGGAGATGGTCGATTCGTGCAGCTTGACCGTTTCCGCAATCTCGCGCAGCGTCAGTGGCCGCATTGCCACTTCGCCGTGGTCGAAAAAGGCTCGCTGGCGATCGACGATGGCCTGCGATACGCGCAGGATGGTGTCGAAGCGCTGCTGCACGTTCTTGATCAGCCACTTGGCTTCCTGCAACTGGGTCGCCAGTCCGGCCGAGGATCCGTTGCCACCACGGTGGCGGTGCAGGATGTCGGCGTAAAGCCGGTTGATGCGCAGGCGCGGCATGGCTTCCCGGTTGAGGCTGACCACCCATTGGCCGTGCAGCTTCTTCACCGCGACGTCGGGCACCACGTAGCGCGTGTCGATCGGCGCGAATTGTGCGCCGGGGCGCGGATTCAACGAACGGATCAGGGTCTGCGCGATGCGCAGTTCGTCGTCGTCGCAACCCAGGGACTTCCGGATGCGGGCGAAGTCGCGGACGGCGAGGTGTTCGAGATGCCCTTCGACGACACTCAGCGCCAGCGCACGCGCCTTCGACGCGGGCAGGCATTTCAGTTGCAGCGACAGGCACTCCTGTGCGCTGCGCGCGCCGATGCCCGGCGGATCGAGGTTTTGCAGATGGCGCAGGGCAATGCCGAGTTCTTCCAGCAGGGCTTCGCGCAGTTCGTCGTCTTCGCTGACCAGCAGGTCGATCAACTCGTCCAGCGGCTGTGTCAGGTAGCCGTCGTCACTCAGGGCTTCGATCAGGAAGCCGACCAGCGCCCGATCGCGGTCGGGTAACTGGGTCATCGCCACTTGCGCACCGAGGTGCTCACGCAGGGAATTCGAGGAGGCCTGGGTTTCACC
>JAIOPW010000467.1 GCA_021413665.1 Rhodocyclales bacterium
CTATACGCCGGACGCCGAGGAAATCAGGCTGTTCATGAAGGAATATTGCAGCGAACTCGAAAATACCACGGCGTTCAAGAAAGATATGAAGGCCGCTTACGCAGAGACCGAAGCGCGCCTGCTCAAGGACTATGGCAAGGATGGAAAGTTCGTGTTCACCCGCGCCAAGGGTTGCGATACCTGTGGCGGCAGCGGCTACAAGGGGCGTGTCGGCTTGCACGAACTGATGATCGGCACCGAGCCGCAGAAGAAGTTGATCGTGGAACGCGCCCGCGTCGTGCAACTGGTCGCTCAGGCGCTGGAGGATGGCATGTTGACCCTGAAGATGGATGGTCTGGAAAAGTCCTTGCAAGGCATAACCGACCTCAAGCAGGTGCGGGCGGTCTGCATTAAATGAAAGGCAAAATGCCCCCCCCCACCCCCCATCCCCCGCCCCGGGGCGGGGGCTACTGGTTTGCTCGCTGCGCTCGATTGTCACGTGGCGCTTGCCGGTGTGTTTCAAGTTAGGGATGGGCATGGACAATCCCAGCGACCTGTTTCGCCGTCTCGAACAGCTCAATGCGATCGGCGCCGCGCTCTCCAAGGAACGCGACATCAACCGGTTGCTGGAGACCATCCTGATTGCGGCCAAGACGATTACCCATGCCGACGGCGGAACGCTGTATCGCATGACGGAAGACGGCAAGGCCTTGCGCTTCGAGATCCTGCGCACTGACTCGCTCGATATCGCGATGGGCGGAACCACCGGCAATGTCATCAATTTTCCCAATTTGCCGTTGGGCAACGACAAGGGTGAAGCCAACGACTCGATGGTCGCCGCCTATGCGGCCATCCACGACAAGACGGTCAATATCGCCGACGCCTACACCGAGGCCGGCTTCGACTTTTCCGGCACACGCAGCTTCGACGAGCGCACCGGATATCGTTCGCAGTCATTCCTCACGGTGCCGATGAAGAACCACGAGGGCGAGATCATCGGTGTGCTGCAACTCATCAATGCCGTCGATCCACGTTCCAAGAAGGTCACCCCGTTCTCGTCGGCCGATCAGAGCCTGGCCGAATCGCTGGCGTCGCAGGCGGCCATTGCGCTCACCAATCGCTTGTTGATCACCCAGCTCGAAGAGCTGTTCGAGGCCTTCATCAACCTCATCAACCTGGCAATCGACGAAAAGTCGCCCTATACCGGCGGGCATTGCCAGCGCGTGCCGGCCCTGACCATGATGCTGGCCGAAGCCGCCGACGCGACCCGGGAAGGACCGCTGGCCAGTTTCCGGATGGATGATCGCGAC
Source organism: Rhodocyclales bacterium (assembly GCA_021413665.1). Classification (GTDB taxonomy): domain Bacteria; phylum Pseudomonadota; class Gammaproteobacteria; order Burkholderiales; family Rhodocyclaceae; genus Sulfuritalea. The sequence continues at coordinate 1,290 of JAIOPW010000467.1, forward strand.
CGCTACGAACTCAAGATCGCCGGTCTGCTCCATGATTGCGGCAAAGTGACCACGCCGGTTCATGTGGTCGACAAGGCCACCAAGCTGCAAACCCTGTTCGATCGCATCCACCTGATCGACACGCGTTTCGAAGTCCTCAAGCGCGATGCCGAGATCAATGCGCTGCGCCGGCAGCTCGCACTTCGCGGCCCCGCCGACGCCGGCGCGGACGAGCCGATCTGGCAGAACTACCTCGAGGAGGTCCGTGTGCTCGACGAGGAGCGCGAGTTCCTGCGCAAGGCCAACGTTGGTGGCGAGGCGATGAAAGAGGCCGACCAGCAACGCGTGCGCGACATCGGTAGCCGCCACAAGTGGCGCGACGTCGACGCCGTCGAAACGGAGTTCCTCAGTGTCGACGAGGCCGACAACTTGTCCATCCGCGCCGGCACACTGACGCAGAAGGAACGCGAGATCATCAATTACCACATCGTCGCCACCATCAAGATGCTGGAGCAGTTGCCGTGGCCCAAGCACCTGACCAAGGTACCTGAATACGCCGGCGGCCATCACGAGCGCATGGATGGCAAGGGCTACCCGAAGGGACTCACCCGCGAGCAGATGTCCCTGCAGGCTCGCATGATGGGCATCGCCGACATCTTCGAGGCACTGACCGCAAAGGACCGGCCCTACAAGCCGGGCATGAAGCTGTCACAGGCGATGGGCATCATGGCCAACTTCAGGAAGAACGGCCACATCGACCCCGACCTGTTCGAGGTATTCATCAAGCAGGGCGTGTATCGCAGCTACGCCGAACAGTTCCTCGATCCGGGGCAGGTGGATGCGGTGGACGAGGCGGCGATATTGCGGCCGGGCTGAAAGTCGGCGCTGGCACTACGGCGCCCGGATGGTAGCCGGAACCCGT
>JAIOPW010000468.1 GCA_021413665.1 Rhodocyclales bacterium
GCACACTGCTAGAATTGCCCCGGACTGGATCACGATTTCAAACAGCTTGCCCTTCTCGTCATTGAAGTGCAGCAGGTCGCCAGCCAGGATCAGGTGGCCGGTGGACGAGACGGGAAGGAATTCGGTGAAGCCTTCGACAAGGCCGAGTATCAGCGCCTGGAGCAGCGGGTGGAAATCCATGGCAGGAAAATAATGAGGGGCCGCTGGAACGGGCCGACGAGTCTAGCATGCTGAAAAAAATCAACGTTGGGGACTTGCGGGTTGGCATGCACCTGCACGAGCTTTGCGGTTCGTGGATGGAGCATCCTTTCTGGCGCACCAAATTCGTCATCCACGACGAGGGAGACATCCGCCTGATCGTCGAAAGCGGAATCAAGGAAGTCTGGATCGACGACGAAAAAGGCCTCGCCGTGGCGGTCGCCTCCGAGAGCAAGGAGGAAGTCGAGGCGGACGTCGACCAGGCGTTGATGAACGCCGCCGTTACCGGCACTCCGCAGCAGTCGTCATCGCCGAAGCCGGTGAGCATGGCGGAGGAAGTCCAGCGTGCGGCAAAGATCTGTGCGGAATCAAAGCAGGCCGTCGTCTCGATGTTCCAGGAAGTGCGCATGGGCCGGGCGATTTCCAGCGAGGCGGCGGGCGATCTGGTTGACGAAATTTCATCTTCGGTGATGCGCAATCCGGGCGCATTGATCAGCCTGGCGCGACTAAAGACGGCAGACGACTACACCTACATGCATTCGGTCGCCGTCTGCGCCCTGATGGTCGCGCTGGCGGGAAAGCTGGGTCTGGATGAAAAGCAGACGCGCGAGGCCGGCATGTCCGGACTGCTGCACGACCTGGGCAAGGCGATGATGCCGATGGAGGTGCTGAACAAGCCGGGCAAGCTCACCGACGAAGAATTCCGCATCATCAAGAGCCACCCGGTGGAAGGACATCGCCTGCTGAAGGAGGGGGGTACGGTGGGTGCGGTGCCGCTCGACGTTTGCCTGCACCATCATGAAAAGGTGGACGGCAGCGGCTACCCGGACCGCCTCAAGGACGAGCAGATCAGCATGTTTGCAAAAATGGGCGCCGTCTGCGATGTCTATGACGCGATCACATCGAACCGGCCCTACAAGGCCGGGTGGGATCCCGCCGAGTCGATCCGCAAGATGACCGAGTGGTGCAACGGGCACTTCGACGCGAGGATCTTCCAGGCCTTCGTCAAGAGCATCGGCATCTACCCCGTCGGTTCGCTGGTGCGCCTGACGTCGGGGCGCCTCGCCGTGGTCACCGAACAGTCCGGGAGGTCGCTGCTGACGCCCTGCGTCAAGGTCTTCTTCTCGACCAAGTCGATGGTCTATGTGCCCCCCGAGTTGCTCGACCTGTCCCGGCCCGGCGTTGTCGAGAGAATCGTTGCCCGCGAAGACGCCGAGAAGTGGGGCATCAAGAACCTCGACCGGCTCTGGGTGGTCTAGTCGCCGTTTCCAGATTCGCCAGCCAGGCCAGCGCGGCGTTGCGGTCGCTGCCGCACATTTCGATCGAAGGTCGCAAGCCGGAACAGCAGGCGGGGCGTCGCGTGCTGGCGAACAGCGAGCAGCGAAACTCCGGCGTCAGGTGCATGCAGGGACGTCCGGCGGGCTTGTCCAGGGTGCTGATCGAAGGCGCGATGCAGCAGGCGCCGCAGCCGGGTCGGCAACTCAAATACCTGTTTGCCGCCGTGTCGCCAGCGCCGACTTTCAATCAGGACACCTTGTAAATCTCGCTGCCGGCCTTGACGAACTCGACCGACTTGACTTCCATGCCCTTGTTCAGCGCCTCCTGCTCCGAGACGCCCAGCTTGGCGGCGTATTCGCGTACGTCCTGGGTGATCTTCATGGAACAAAAATGCGGCCCGCACATGGAACAGAAATGCGCCAGCTTGGCGCCGTGCTGCGGCAGCGTTTCGTCGTGGAATTCACGGGCCTTGTCGGGATCGAGGCCGAGGTTGAACTGGTCTTCCCAGCGGAACTCGAAGCGCGCCTTGGACAGCGCGTTGTCGCGCACCTGCGCGCCCGGGTGTCCTTTTGCCAGATCGGCGGCATGGGCCGCGATCTTGTAGGCCATGATGCCGTCCTTGACGTCGTTCTTGTCGGGCAGGCCCAGGTGTTCCTTTGGCGTGACGTAGCAGAGCATGGCCGTGCCGTACCAGCCGATCATCGCCGCGCCGATGGCGCTGGTGATGTGGTCGTAGCCGGGTGCTATGTCGGTGGTCAGCGGACCCAGGGTGTAGAACGGCGCTTCGCCGCACAGGCGCAACTGCTCGTCCATGTTGAACTTGATCATGTGCATCGGCACGTGGCCGGGGCCTTCGATCATCACCTGCACGTCGTGCTTCCAGGCGATCTTGGTCAGTTCGCCGAGGGTTTCCA
>JAIOPW010000082.1 GCA_021413665.1 Rhodocyclales bacterium
TCGGGAATGCCGACCACGGCGCAGTCGATGATGCCCGGCAGGGTGATCAGCACGTGTTCGATCTCCGCCGGGTAGATGTTCACGCCGCCCGAGATCACCATGTCCGAGGCGCGATCGCAGACGTAGAGGAAGCCATCCTCGTCGAGGTAGCCCATGTCGCCGACGCTGACCAGCCCGTCGCGTTCGACGGCGCGGCGCGCGGCGTCGTTGCCGTGGTAACTGAAGTCGGAATAGGCCGGCTGGTGGGCGTAGATGATGCCGATTTCGCCGGCGGGCAATTCGCGGCCCGCGTCGTCGAGAATGCGGATCGCGGCCTTGCCGACGGCGCGACCGGCGCTGCCTGGCTTGCGTGCCGCATCCTGTGGGCGCATCACGGTGATGTAGCCGGTTTCGCTCGACGCGTAGGCTTCGTGGATCACCGGGCCGAGCCAGTCGATCATGGCGTTCTTGATGTCGGGCGCGCAGGGCGATCCGGTGGAGGCGACGAAGCTGAGCGAGGAGAGGTCGTAGCGCGAGCGCACTTCCGGCGGCAGGCGCAAGAGGCGCACGTACATGGTCGGTACCAGGTAGGCGGTGTCGATGCGGTGGCGCTCGATCAGCGCCAGCGTGGCCTCGGCGTCGAACTTCTCTTCGAGCACCATCAGTGAACCCTGCAACAGCGACTGCTGGGCGAAGGAACTCGGTGCGCTGTGATAGAGCGGCGCCGAGACCAGGCTGCGCACCCCTGGGTAGATGCCCAGCGCCTCCTTGGCCACCTGCGCCGAGAGCGCCTGCTGCTCGGCCGTCGGTGGCTGGCGGCGCACGCCCTTGGGCCGGCCGGTGGTACCCGACGTGTAGGCCATGTGGCCGCGTGGCGTGCGCGGCGCGCCGGCGTAGGGGGCCTGCGCCGCGAGCCATGCGTCGTATTCGGCGATCTCGTCCGGCACGTGGGCGACGGTGATCACGCGCACTCCCGGCGGCACGGCGCTGTCGATGGCGGCCAGCAGGTCGGGCTGGATGAACAGCACTTTGGCGCCGCAATCGCCGAGGATGAAGCCGGCTTCGTCGCGCTTGAAGTGCCAGTTGATCTGGCAGTACCAGGCGCCGGCAATGCGGCAGCCCTGGATGATGTCGATATAGGCGGGGTCGTTCCTCAGCATCACCGCGACCACGTCGCCGTCTTCGATGCCGAGGCGGGCCAGGCCGCCGGCCAGCCTCGTGGCGCGCGCGTCGATCTCGACGCCGGAGCGTTCGAGCGGGCCGAAAACCAGCGAAGCCGTCATGCGGCGCGCGATGCCCGACGTGAAAGCGCCGCGAAGCGTTGCAGGTGGCTGTCGGTATCGCCGAACGTCATTTCGATGGTGGTCAGGCGCTTGAACCAGTGGCTGAGGATCAGTTCGTCCGTCATGCCCATGCCACCGTGCAGTTGCACCGCGTTCTGGCCGATGAAGCGGCAGGCCTGGCCGATGGTCACCTTGGCCGCCGACAACGAGCGCTGCCGTGCGGACGTGTCTTCGTTCGTGCAGTGCATGGCGGCGAGGTAGCTCATCGAGCGCGACTGTTCGAGATGCAGCAGCATGTCGGCCATGCGATGCTGCAAGGCCTGGAAGCGGCCGATGGGCTGGCCGAACTGCTGCCGCGTCTTGAGGTAGTCGGTGGTCGCGGCGACCGTGGCCTCCATGATGCCGACGGCTTCGGAACAGAGCGCGGCGAGGCCGATGTCCAGTGCGGCCTCAATGGCGTCCCGCGTCGCATCGAGGGCGCCGCCGGCATCTATCCGCATGGCTGGCGCATTGGTCAGCACGACATCCGCGGCGCGCTGGCCGTCGAGCGTCGGGTAGTCGCGCAGGCGGACGCCCTCGGCGCCCGAGGTCACGGCGAACAGTGCCGTGTCGCCGCGCGCCGTTTGCGCGGAAACGAGCAGCAGGTCGGCGCAACCGCCGTGGGCCACTACCGCCTTGCGCCCGTTGAGGTTGCCGTTGAGTTCCGTTACCGGTTCGCTGCGGGCGTCGCCATGCGCGAGCACGACGATGGATTCGCCGGTGGCGATGTTCGGCAGCCATTGCTCCTGAAAGTCGGCGCTGGCGATACGGCGAATCAGCGCCGGGGCGACCACCGCGGCGGCGAGGTAGGGTTCCAGCAGCAGGCCCCTGCCTACGGCACCCATCACCAGTCCGGTTTCCTGCGGGCCGTAGCCGAGTCCGCCGTGGTCCTCGCCGATGTTGACGGCCAGCACACCGAGGTCGGCCAGTG
>JAIOPW010000469.1 GCA_021413665.1 Rhodocyclales bacterium
ACTGCGCCAGTTCGAGCAGGGATTTGCTTTCCTCCTCGCCCTTCCGACCCAGCCATTCGACGAAGTCGCAGACGTTGGCCCATTTGGTTTCGGCTTCGCGCACCTCGCCCGACTGGAACAACCAGCTCTCGTAGCCAATGGCCTGGATCAGGTCGTTCAGGACCTTGCCCGCCGGCTCTTTCGCGGCGCGCGCCTCGATACGGTTGATGAAGTCGCCGAACTCGCGCAGCGCCGTGCGCTGCTTGACGGCGAGCTCGGTGTCGAGGCCAGGCGCGTAAATGCAGGCGAACAGGCTCTGACGGCGCCGGCCGGCGGCGTGGCCGAGCGCTTCCAGCGTGCTGCCGCCGATGCCACGCTTGGGCGTGGTCACGGCGCGGATGAAGGCCGGGTCGTCGTCCTGGTTGGCCAGCAGGCGCAGGTAGCAGGTGATGTCCTTGATCTCGGCGCGTTCGAAGAAGGACTGACCGCCCGAAATGACATAGGGGATGCGTTGCGCGCGCAACTGCTGCTCGATGGCGCGCGCCTGGTGGTTGCCGCGGTAGAGGATGGCGTAGTCGGAAAACTTCGTGCGCCGTTCGAAGCGATGTGCCGACAGGCGAGAGGTGACCCACTCCGCTTCGTGGTCGCCGTCGCGGCAGGTCTGGATGTGGATCGCATCGCCCTGGCCGTGTTCGGACCACAGCTTCTTCTCGAACAGCTTGGGATTGTTGGCGATCAGGGTATTGGCGGCGGTCAGGATGCGCGCGGTGGAGCGGTAGTTCTGCTCCAGCTTGACCACCCTCAGGTTCGGATAGTCTTCCTTCAGCAGGCGCAGGTTCTCGCTGTCGGCGCCACGCCAGGCGTAGATCGACTGGTCGTCGTCGCCCACCGCGGTGAAGGAGTTGCGCCCCTGCGTCAGCAATTGCAGCAGGCGGTACTGGCCACGGTTGGTGTCCTGGTATTCATCCACCAGCAGGTGCCAGATGCGGCTGCGCCAGCGCTGCGCGACCTCGTCCTGCTCGCTGAACAGCACCACCGGCAGGCGGATCAGGTCGTCGAAATCGACGGCCTGGTAGGCGCGCAGCGTGCGTTCGTAGGCGGCATAGAGTTCCGCCGCCGCGGCCTCGATTTCGTCGGAGGAATCCTTCAGCGCCGTGGCCGGGCTTACCAGCTGGTTCTTCCACAGCGAGATGCGCGACTGCAGCGCGCGCAGGCGGCCCTTGTCGACACCGCCGGCGAGCTCCTGGAACAGCGCCGTGGTGTCGGCGGCGTCCAGTATCGAGAAGCCCGGCTTGAGGCCGAGTTTCGCCGCCTCCTGGCGCAGG
>JAIOPW010000398.1 GCA_021413665.1 Rhodocyclales bacterium
ACACCAGTTCACCTCGCTGGCGGAATCGCAGGCCTACCAGCCCAGGCTCCCCGTACTCTGGCTCAACGTGCACGGCCTGCACGAACCCGAAGTGATGGCCGAAATCGGCCGCCGCTTCAAGCTGCATCCGCTGGTGCTGGAGGACATCCTCAATACCAACCAGCGACCCAAGATCGACGACTATGGCGACTACCTGTTCATGGTCGCCCGCTTCTTCGAGATCGACGGCGACAACAACCAGATCGGCTCCGACCAGGTCAGCCTGATCCTCGGCCCCAACTTCGTGCTGACCTTCCAGGAGCGGCCCAGCGGGCGCTTCGACCCCATCCGCGAGCGCTTGCGCCAAAATCGGGGACAGATACGAAAGCTCGGCGCCGACTACCTCGCCTATTCGCTGCTCGACGCCATCGTCGACCGCTATTTCACCATCCTGGAAAGCATCGGCGAGCGTACCGAGGAGCTTGAAGATGCAATGCTCGTCCGACCCAAGCCCGGCTCGCTGCAAGCCGTTCATCAACTCAAGCGCGAAACCCTGGATCTGCGCCGCTCCATCTGGCCGCTGCGCGAAGTCATCAACAACCTGACCCGCGACGACAGCCGTTTCTTCCGCCCGGAAACCCGCCCTTACCTGCGCGACGTGTATGACCACACGGTACACGCCATCGAATCGCTGGAGGCCAACCGCGACGTGATCGCCGGTATGCTGGACATCTACCTGTCGGCGGTCAGCAACCGGGTCAACCAGGAAGTCAGGGCGCTGACCGTGGTCGCCATCATCTTCATGCCGGCTACCCTGATCTCCGGCATCTTCGGCATGAACTTCAAGGTCATGCCGCTGCTCGACCTGCCCACGGGCTTCCTTATCGCCATCGGCATGATGGCGACGGTGGCGACCTCGCTGAGCATCGTCTTCTGGCGGCGGCGCTGGCTGGAGTGAACACGGCCAGGCCAGGAGTCGGCGTTGGCGGAACGGCGCCGGGACGCGGCCGGCGTCACGGAACAGCCGGCCATGTTCCGGACGAGTGCGGGCGGCTCGCCGTGGTCCGATGGCGAACCACTCCCGGGTTTTGACGACGGTTCGCACAGGCCGCCGGAGCGCGCAGCCTTGTTGCTACAATCCACCGCTCCTCAGGCACCCACCCATCGCGTGACGCTCAATGGATTGCAAGGCGATCGACTACAAGAACATACCGGTTCAAGCCGACATCATTGCCGGCATTGTTCGGCTTGACGTTGACTCGAACACCTGCTTTCGTGACCTGGACAGCTATGTCCATTCCGACCAGGGGGTGGCGACACTGGTGCTGCGAGTCGTCAATTCCGCCCT
>JAIOPW010000399.1 GCA_021413665.1 Rhodocyclales bacterium
GGCGCTGGTCAAGGCCTGCCACAAGCGCGGCGCCCCGGCGATGGGCGGCATGAGCGCGCTGATCCCGATCAAGAACGACCCGGTGGCCAACGAGAAGGCCCTGGCCGGCATCCGCCACGACAAGACCCGCGACGCCAACGACGGTTTCGACGGTGGCTGGGTGGCCCATCCCGGGCTGGTGCCGATTGCCGCCGAAGAATTCAAGAAGGTGCTCGGTGAACGTCCCAACCAGTGGGAAAAGCAGCGCGACGAAAACTTCGGACCCAAGGACTGGCTCAACTTCCAGCCCGAGCAGCCCATTACCGAAGCCGGCGTGCGCAACAACATTAACGTCGGCATCCATTACCTCGGCTCCTGGCTCGCCGGCAACGGCTGTGTGCCGATCCACAACCTGATGGAAGATGCCGCCACTGCCGAGATCAGCCGCTCGCAGGTATGGCAGTGGGTGGTCTCGCCCAAGGGCAAGCTGGATGACGGCCGCAAAGTCACCGCCGACATGGTGCGTGCGATCATTCCCGAGGAACTGGCGAAGGTGAAGGCCACGGTTACCGCCCAGGGCGAAAAGACCGGAACCTACGACCAGGCGGCGAAGATCTTCGAGGAAATGTCGCTGGCCGACAATTACCCCGAGTTCCTCACCCTGCCACTGTACGAAGCGATGGACTAAGCACCCGACGGGAGAAGAGTCGGCGCTGGAAATGCGGCGCGCGGGTTTCTCGCGCGCCGCTTTCATTTGCCTATGTCGGGAATTCGGCGCCAGCCGCCAATCTGGCCGACGCGGAAACGCGCACCCCGACTACCTGTGGCAGATAGCAGAACATATTAGCGAAATCTAAAAAAGACTCGATCGATCGGTCAATCACAATTTTCTTCTTCGAACGAGGCTCGGTCTGCAATAATCGCCCTACAAGCAATAGTGACGCTATCATGACGTCACATTCGGGGAGATGGGCGAAGCGTGCGCTGAGACAGGTTGAACCTATGCGCTCCTTGCCATTTCCATTGACTCAAAAACAAACGTCTTGCCTATCCCGGCTGACGAAAATTTTGGATTTGAACAATGGCGGACGAAAACAAAAGCAGTGAAGCCAAACAGGGTTTTGTCGATTCCCTGCTCAACCCACCAAAATGCTCGATGCTGCGCATGATCGTCATTGGCATCCTGGGCGGCGTGATCATTTGGGGCGGCCTCAACATGGGAATGGAATACACCAACCGTTCCGACTTCTGCATGTCCTGCCACGAAATGACGATCCCCTTCGAAGAGTTGAAGAAGACCGTCCACTACAAGAACCGTAGCGGCACCACGGTGCAATGTGCCGATTGCCATGTCGCCAGCAGCAAGACCCCTACCGATTACATATTCAAGTCCTTCCAGAAGCTGATGGCGGCGCGCGACGTGATCGGCCACATCAAGGGTACCCTCGACACGCCTGAGAAATATGAGGAGCACCGTCTGGCAATGGCCGAGCGCGTCTGGGAACGCATGAAGGATCGCGACTCCAAGGAGTGCCG
>JAIOPW010000404.1 GCA_021413665.1 Rhodocyclales bacterium
CGCCTGCCGCGGCGTCACCTTCCACTTTCCGTCAATGGTGTCGATGTCGATGGATTTTTTCGGCGGCACCACGCCGCATCTGCACCGCAAATATTCCGATTACTGGGCGATCACGCAAAGCGGCGCGGAAATCCACGACGAAACTTCGTTCGCCGGCCTCACGGATAACGGCGATCACGTGATCGTGCAGGCGCGCAAAAACGGTGAGCCGGTCGAATACCGCGCCCGCCAGGTGATAGGCGCCGACGGGCCCAGTTCGCTGGTGATCCGCGCCATCTATCCCGATTATCCGAAGCGGATCCCGTGGTTTTTCGTCGGCCAGAAATTCCACGACATCATCGACTGCCCGCTCTCCGCGGATTATTTTCATTTCTGGTTTCATCCGGGGCTCGGTCATTACACGTGGAGCCACGCGCGCGACGGCCGGCAGATCGTCGGTGTCGGCTTCAAGCGCGGCGACAATTTCGCGCGCAAGCACGAGAACGTCGTGAATTACCTGGCGGACAAGCACGGCGTCAAACTGAAGCCGCATACCGACGATGAAGGCTGCGCCGAGAACTTCGGCCCTTCGCTGATCAACAGCTACGTCTTCGGCAAAGGCAACGTGCTGATCACCGGCCAAGCGGCGGGCTTTCTCAACATGATAGGCGAAGGCATGAGCTGCGCTTTGCACTCAGGCGCCATTAGCGGCGAAGCGATTGTCGAGGCACGGCTCAGGAACCGGCCGGTGCAGGAGATGTACCGCAAGATGGTCGCCTCCGAAGTGCGCCGCTGTACCGACCAGTGGAACCCGCTCAAAATCGCTTTCGACCGCCCGCACGAGGCCGACTTCCCGGCAGCACTGATGGCACTGTCCTGGCGCGACCGCACCAAAGTCTTGCGCGACATGTGGCGCTTCATCGTGCTCTATAAAGAATTTAAATGGGGCCGGCAGATTTTTCGTGCCGCCATGCAGCGGCCTTTGATCGGCGGGTATTCCATGCAGCGCTGGTTATAGCGCACAATATGGACAGCCCCCCCGGCTTTGACATCGGCTTGAATATTGCTTGAGGTCAACCTCGACTGTATACCAAACGTTGTAAAAGTTATGCTGACCCGCGAAGATCTCGAAAACGACACCCTGCGGAAAAACCGCGAGCAAAACTTCCACAGCCTGCCGCTGGTCTCCGAGCAGGAGTTCAATGCCTCGCTCGAACGCATCCTGGCCGACTGGAATCCCAAGGACGACGTGTGGGTATTCTGCTACGGCTCGTTGATCTGGAACCCGCTGTTTCATTACACCGAGCGTCGCAACGTCACCGTCCACGGCTTTCACCGCAGCTTCTGCCTGCGCTCGCGCCACGGGCGCGGCTCGGTCGAAGAACCGGGACTCATGCTGGG
>JAIOPW010000083.1 GCA_021413665.1 Rhodocyclales bacterium
AAGCCACTCTTGCGCAGGTGGTCGGCCCAGTCGATGCAGGACAGGCAGGGGCTGGGGGCATAGACCACGACGGGCGGCAGGCCACCACCTTCAGCGGCGAGCGCGAACTGCCCCGACGCAATAACGGTCAGCGCAAACGCGATGGCGCGATGCGGGATCAGCACGGCGTGGCCGGCTTGCAGCCCTTCAGCAGCCAGAGGGACACCACGCCGGCGAATTCGTCGGCGCGAACCTTGCGCGCCATGCTCAGCACGTCGCGCCCGGCGTTGGTCTTGAGGGAAGGATCGGCACCGGCCTCCAGCAGCGGCGTCGCGTGCTTCGTGCGGGTGGCGAAAGCCGCCATGTGCAGTGGCGTCATGCCTTCGCGGTCGCGCGCATTGACATGGGCTCCCGCCGCGATCAGAGCCCGTAATGGACCGCTATCCTCGTTCAGCGCCGCGTAGTGGAGCGGAGTGGCGCCGAGGTCGGTGCGTGCGTCGCGGCTTTGCGGCGAGGCCTTCAGCAGCTTTTCGACCTCCTGCCGCGTGCCCATGCGCGCCGCATCGTGGATCGGCTGTTCGTTCTTGCCCAGCGTGGTGTCGGCCGCAAGGCCCGCGACGGGCGGCAGCGCGCAGCACAGCAGAACCATGAAGTGTGACAGTCGGGTGATGATCGGACGGCTCATTGTGTCCTCGCCAAAGGGCGCGCGGCTGGCGCCGGGAAAATGGTCGGATTCGATTTCTGCTGGCGCCCAGGACAGGAATCGAACCTGTGACCTACCGCTTAGGAGGCGGTCGCTCTATCCACTGAGCTACAAGGGCGCAAGGCGCAAATTCTAACCGCTCGCCTATAATCGCGCACCCCCTTCACCGGCCATTTTTGGCCCTGTTCCCGTGCCTGTCATTTCTTTCGATCGCGCCTGTCTTGCCTACGGGCATGTTGCCTTGCTGGACCACGCCGCGATGCAGATCGATGCTGGGGAGCGCGTGGGCCTCATCGGCCGCAACGGCAGCGGAAAATCCAGCCTCCTGAAGGCGTTGGCCGGCCTCGGATCGCTCGACGACGGCGAGGTCTGGCGCCAGCCCGGCCTGAGCGTCGCCTATGTGCCGCAGGAACCCGAATTCGCCACCCACGACACGGTTTTCGAAGCCGTCGCCGCCGGACTGGGCGAGGTGGCGCGGGTGCTGGCCGAGTACCACGAGGTCACGCACAAAGTCGGCGCTGGCGACGCGGCGACCATGGATCGCATGCAGGAGTTGCAGGCGCAACTTGAGGCCAACGATGGCTGGCGCCTGAATTCGCGTGTCGAGCAGGCCATCTCGCGCCTCGCACTCGATGGCGACGCGCGCGTCGATGCGCTCTCCGGCGGCGGCAAAAAGCGTGTCGCCCTGGCGCGCGCGCTGGTGGCCGAACCGGAACTGCTGCTGCTCGACGAGCCGACCAACCACCTCGATGTGGATGGCATCCTCTGGCTGGAAGACCTGTTGCGCGGCTATCAGGGCGCGATCATGGTGATCACCCATGACCGGGTTTTCCTCGATGGCGTGGCGACGCGCATCGTCGAACTCGATCGCGGCAACCTGGTCAGCTTTCCCGGAAGCTTCGTCGCCTACCAGGAGCGCAAGGAATTCATGCTCAACGAAGAGGCGCTGGCCAATGCCCGTGCCGACAAGATGCTGGCGCAGGAAGAGGTCTGGATCCGTAAGGGTGTCGAGGCGCGGCGCACGCGCAGCGTGGGTCGCGTGCAGCGCCTTGAGCACTTGCGCGAGGCACGCGCGGCACGACGCGAACAACTGGGCAAAGTCGATTTCCGAGTGGTGCGCGGCGACGCGTCGGGCAAGCTGGTGGCGGAGCTCGAAAACGTCAGCAAGCGATTTGTCACGACCGCGGGCGACAAGACCGTGGTGCGCGATTTCTCGTGCCGCATCCTGCGCGGCGACAAGGTGGGCCTGATCGGCGCCAACGGCACCGGCAAGACCACACTGTTGCGCCTGATCCTGGGTGAGCTGGCCGCCGACGCCGGCAAGGTGCAACTGGGCACCAGGATAGAAGTGGCCTACTTCGACCAGTTCCGCGCCCAGCTCGATCCGGAGGCACCGCTGTGCGAAGTGATCAGCCCCGGCTCGGACTACGTCGAGATCGGCGGCGCGAAGAAGCACGTGATCGGCTACCTCGAAGATTTTCTTTTCGCGCCGCAGCGTGCGCGTTCGCCGGTGAAATCGCTCTCCGGCGGCGAACGCAACCGCCTGTTGCTGGCGCGCCTGTTCGCGAGGCCGGCCAATGTACTGGTACTCGACGAGCCGACCAACGACCTCGACATTGAAACCCTGGAACTGCTCGAAGCGTTGTTGCAGGACTATTCCGGCACGGTGTTCCTGGTCAGTCACGATCGGGCCTTTCTCGACAACGTGGTGACGCAGACCATAGCCAGCGAAGGCAATGGACAGTGGAAGGAATACGTCGGCGGCTACAGCGACTGGCTGCGACAGCGGCCAACCGGCGGCGCGACAAGGTTTGACGCCACTGGTGGAGTCGACGCCAGACCGAATGGAAGAGTCGGCGCTGGTGATACGGCGAAAGCCAAGCCGGCCGGGAGAAAGAAGCTGAGTTTCAAGGAACAGCGCGAACTCGAACAACTCCCTGACCGCATCGCCGCGCTGGAAACCGAGCAGGGAGCCTTGCAGAACCGGCTGGCCGATCCGGTTTTCTACCAGGGACCGCCTGACGCGGTGCGTGAGCTGCAAACCCGGCTCGTCGCCCTCGATGCGGAAATAGATTCGGCGCTGGTGCGCTGGGAAAGCCTCGAAGCCAAGTCCTGAGCATCCCGAAAGCCCTTGCAGGCAAACAAAACGGCATGTATTCAATGTCTTGCTTGTAATCCGTCGGATATAGTCTAAGTCGGTCGGATGGCGCGGTTTCGTCGCGCAGCGAAAGGACATTCACTTGGATTCATGGAAGAGACGCTGGGGAGTCGGGCAATGGGCTGCGTTTTTCGAGACCCATGAGCTTCCCGTGATGGCTCGTTCCAAGCGGATGCTGAAGGCTCTCGAAGAGAGCAAGGGCGAGTTGCTGGCGCCGAAAGAATTGTCATCCATCGTCCTGCTCGATCCGCTGCTGTGCCTGCGTTTGCTGCGTGAGGCAGAGCGTGCCAAGTCGCATCGCCTGGACCACGAAACCACCACCGCGCTGGCTGCCATCATGCAGCTTGGCATCGATGAGTTTCGCACGCTGCTGCTGTCGAGCAACGAAATCGAGGAAGCCAATGCCGGCCTGCTGGAAGTCGAGCAGCGCGCCACCGCTGCCGCACAGGCCGCACAGCGCTGGGCTTCCGGCAGGATGGACCTCAATCCGGAAGAAGTTGCGGTGGCGGCGCTGCTCGCCGACGCCGGGGAACTGCTGCTCTGGGTCTATGAGCCAGAACTGCCCCAGGCGGCAAAGGAAGAGCTGTTCTCGGGGCGGGCGAAGCGCAGCGCCCAAGCGCAGGTTCAGGCCTGTGGCTTCGATTTCAAGCAACTCACCATGCGCTGCGCCGAACAATGGAAGCTGCCGCTACTGGTTGTCCAGTTGTTGCGCGGCGTCGATTCGCCGCGCGCCAACCTGACGCGCATCTGCTCGAACACCGCGCGCCATTTGCTGGAGTCATCGGCGACCACCAATCTGGCACTGGCCAGCGACCTGCTCGAAGTGCACGCGCTGATGCCGACCGTGAGCCTCGACTGGGTGGTGGAAGGTCTGGTCATGCTGCCGGACGAACGCAAGGCCGAACTGATCGTGATCGCCAACGAACTGCTGGCGCGGAAACGGGAAACCTGAACATGGGCTTGTCCGCGATCCCCGAACCGGCCGAACGCAGGGCGCGTCGTCGGCTCAAGCTTGTCGCCGTGCTGCCGATATCAATTCAGATTGAGTGACAACAATTCCTGGAGAGTCATGTGATCGTCATCAACGGAAACCGCACCACCGCGATCGTAATCCGCCATCGGGGCGACAGCGTCACGCTGGTGCCTATGAAGAGTGGGCGGCTCTCGGCAAAGACCGTCGCCTTCGACGAATTCCGTCGCGACTGGAAGGAAACCGGCTATGCGCTGTCACAGGGGATGACCACCTTCCTCGCGCACATCATGAAGTGGGGCGCCTCGCTGGAGGTGGTCAAGGGCCTGGAAAAGCTTGCGGCACGCGACCGCTTCGTCGTCGCCAGCCTGTTTTAGTCTCGCCATCGACACTTTGGCCTGCTGGCAGGCCTGGTTCGATGGTTCCGCTCTGCCCAATCCCGGCAAGATGGGCCTCGGCATCGTCCTCGTCGCGCCCGACGGCCTGCGTACCGAAAAATCGGTGCTGGCCGGCGGCACAGGCTGCAACAACGAAGCTGAGCTGCATGCGCTTTGCGCTGCGCTTGAAATGGCCCGGCAGGCTGGCGCCCGCAAGCTGCTGCTGCGCGGCGACAGCGACGTTGCGCTGCGCTATGCGCGGGGACCGGACAGTACGCGGATACCCCGGCTGGTGGTCCTGATTGCCCTTGCCCGCGAAAGCCTGGGGTACTTCGACGAGGTGCAACTGGTCTGGATCCCGCGTCATCGCAACCTCGAAGCGGATCGCCTCTCGCGTCGTGCGCTGGGCCTCTCCGAAGCCGCGGCACCTGTCGCCAAGCCTCGGCGTCGTCGGCATTGAGCGGGTGCGAGCTGGATTGGGCGCCGCTTTCCGTTATGATCCGCCGTCGCTGAACAAAGGAGCACTGCGTGGGAATTCTGACCAACATCGTCGCCGCCGAGGAAGATGAATACGCCGCCATCGGTGAATCATTGCGGCCCGTGGACGAATGGAGCGGCATCGAACGCCGCGGCATCGACACGGCCAAGGTCGCCACGCTGCACTGCCTGTTAACGGGTGAAGAATTCGAAGAGGCCATCAGCGCCTATGAGCCGGTGTATGTGGCGGACGAGGGCGCCGTGGTGCTGCGCCTTGCCGACGAAGTCATGGAGCGTCTGGCCACGCTCGACGAGGAAGCGCTGGAACTCGTCGCCAGCGAACTGGCGGCCACCGAGGAATACGAGATGGAGCAGTGGGAGCCGGAGGACGTGCAGGCACTGGTGATGGATATGGCCGAGCTCGCGCGGCTGGCCGAATCCCAGGGACAGGTATTGTTTGTCTGGATGCACCCGCTGCTGACCTGAATCGATGTCATCGAACAAGACCTGGTTCGTCTACCTGATTGAATGCGTTGACGGCAGTCTCTACACGGGCATCACCGTCGACCTCGAGTCTCGCTTCAAGGCGCATTGCGAGGGTCGCGGTGCACGCTACATGCGGCTGCACCCGCCGCTGCGCATGCTCGCCGCGGAAGCGCATCCCGATCGTTCGGCGGCTCTGAAGGCCGAGTACCGCATCAAGCAACTGGCTGCCGCCGAAAAGCGGGCCTATGCCAGGAGAATGATTGTCGATCCCCTTGCATCAATGTCCTGAGCGTCTTTCGCCATGATCGTTTTTTCCCATGCCAACAGCTACAGCGCCTCCACCTACCGGCAGCTCTTCAAGGGTTGGCAAGCCGCCGGGCATGAAGTTGCTGCGGTCGAGCACTTCGGCCACGATGCGCAGTTCCCGGTCGATCGCCGCTGGCGGGGAATGACGCAGCAACTCACGGCCCTGATCGACAGCCTGCCGCAGGCCGGTCTCTGGCTGGTCGGGCATTCCATGGGAGGCTACTTGAGCCTGCTGGCGGCCGGCCAGCGTCCCGAGCGCGTGCGCGGTATCGTGCTGCTCGATTCGCCCATCGTCTATGGCTGGAAATCCGGGCTGATCGGGGTGGTCAAGGCGGTCGGCCAGATGCCGCGGGTATCGCCCGCGGCGGTGGCCGTCAAGCGTCGCGACCACTGGCGTGACCTGGGCGAGGTGCACAGCCATTTCGCCGCGAAGTCGATGTTCGCGCGCTGGCACCCGGAAGTGCTCAAGGACTACATCCATCTGGGTACCGAGCAGGATCCCGCGGATGGATCGGGCGCGGCGCGTCGCCTGAAGTTCCGCCCGGAAATCGAAGCCGAAATCTACTCGACCGTGCCGCACCGTCTGGTGTCCTACCTGCGCCTGCATCCGCCCGGCGGACCCGTCGCATTCATCGCCGGCACGCGCTCGCGCGAAGTGCGTCAGGTCGGACTCGCCGCCACGCATCGCGTGACGCAGGGACGCATCAGCTGGATGGAAGGTTCTCACCTGTTTCCCTTCGAACGCCCTGAAGACACGGTGAGCGAGGTGCTGGACTGGATGCGGCGACTGGATGCGGTGGTGGCCGGGCGGAGCTAGCCGAGGCTGGCTGCTCCTTCCGCGTCCCCACCTTGTGCCGGATACGCCTTCCGCGGAACAGCGTGGAATGGGTGCTATCCCTGCAGCCCGGTCCAAACCGGGCAGGTACGTGATGTCGACCTCCCCCCAAGGACAATATGCCCGCGATCCATGGACGCATTTTTTTGCTCGGCCGTCGAGTGAAGTGACGCGAACCAATCAATTGCGTTCGCCAGCGCACAGAGCGCTGCCGGAAGACGATATCTAATACTCACATCTGTGATACAGGCAGGGCCGGGCCGATTTCGGTTGCCGGCCGTATGAGCCAGCCGAATTCGGCAACTTGTCGCCATGTCTGACTGATTGAACCATCCGATTGACCGGAATTACGAAAGGAGAATTGCCATGCTGTATACCATTGCCATGGTCCTCATCATCCTCTGGCTGCTGGGCCTCGTCACCTCCACCACCATGGGTGGTCTTATCCATGTCCTGCTGGTGATTGCCGTCGTGGTCGTCCTGCTCAGGATCATCAGTGGGCGCAAACCGCTGTGATCCATTCGCAAACACTATTGGGAGAACGCAATGAACTGGGATCGTGTTGAAGGTAACTGGATGCAAATGAAGGGTAACGTCAAGGAAAAGTGGGGCAAGCTTACCGACGATCAGCTTGACGTGATCGCCGGCAGGCGCGATCAACTCGCCGGGAAGATTCAGGAAGCCTACGGCGTCTCCACGGATCGCGATGGCGGCACCCGGCATGTCAAAGGACGAATACAAGGCCGACAAGAGCAAGATCGCAGCCGAATACAACTCGGCCAAAGCGGCTTGCGCCTCGCTGGCGGCCAATGCAAAAGATGTTTGCGTTGCCGAAGCCCAGGGCAAGCAGAAGGTCGCCAAGGCCGAACTCGAAGCTCGCTACAAGCCCGGCGACAAGACCAGCCGCGCGGTGAAGACAGCCAATGCGCAAGCCGACTACGCGGTAGCCAAGGAAAAATGCGACGACAAGGCGGGCAACGACAAGAAGGCCTGCGTCAAGGAAGCAAAAGCAGCAGAAGCTCGCGCCAAGGCGCCGATGCCGGCTGCGGAAAAGGCCGCAGCACCGGCCGGCAAGAAAGAATCCGCTGGGGACTACGTCGATGACGCCACGATCACTGCCAAGGTCAAGGCGGCCGTGTTGGGGGATGCTGCGCTCAAGTCGACTGAAATTAACGTCGAAACCTACAAGGGCATTGTGCAACTGACCGGGTTCGTCAGATCCCGCGCCGACATCGACAAGGCGGTCCAGGTGGCCAAAGCTGTCAAAGGCGTCACTTCGGTCAAGAACGACATGATTGTCAAAGGACAGCAGTAAGCAGGATGGCCGCCAGCGACTCCCCGGTCATTTGTGCCGGGGTCGCCGGCCGGCTTGCCGAGAGGTGTTTTCAACCGGCGCCGGCAGGCAGTATCATTGTTTTGCACCAGATGGCGCCGATGGGGAATCGAGGCAGGTAGAACGGGTTGCAAGATACTGATGGTGTGGTGCCGCCGTAGCTTCCGCTTAATGTTTCGGACCATTCGTACCCGATATGAAATGGCTTAAACCGCTGACGATCGTACTCGCGGTGTCGCTTGCGATTGTGGCAGCATTGCCATTCTTCATCACGTTCGACGATTACATCCCGCAGATCGAAAAAGTGTTTTCGACCCGGCTCAAGGAGCCGGTATCGATAAAGAGCATCCGGTTTGCGCTATTGCCATTGCCCAATGTCACGGTCGACGGCATCACTGTGGGTACAACAGACGACATCAAGGTCGGCAAGGTACGCGTGATGCCCGATCTGTTTTCGTTGTTGCAGTCGACGCGGGTTATCAAAAGCATCGAGATCGATTCCCTGATCCTGACGCAGAAGGCGATCGACAGGATTCCGGGATGGGCCAAGGCGGACGATGCCACGCCGCCGCAAGCCCGTGTCGAGAGCATTCTGCTCAAAAACGCGATGGCAAAATTGGGCAAGGCTAACTTTGGTCCGTTCGATGCCAGCGTAAACCTCGACGACAACGGTGAACCGGGGGAGGCGTCGATTGTCACCAAGGATGGAAAGTTCAGGGCACTCATCAAGCCCGCCAAGTCAAAATACCTGATCGACGCCAGCGCGAAAGCTTGGACCCTCCCGGTCGGGCCGGCGCTGGTGTTCGACGAGTTGATTATCAAAGGGGTGGCGACGCTCCATGATGCGGAACTGGCCGAGGTCAGCGCAAGGCTCTTTGGCGGCACCGCCACGGGCAAGATGAACATCAACTGGCAAAAGGAGCTGCGGCTCGACGGCAGTCTCGAACTCAACCAGGTCGAGACACGGCAGCTTGCTGCCCTGCTGTCGCCCGGTGCACACGTAAGCGGCAAGCTCAGCGCCAAGCCTGTCTTCTCGGCAGTGGCGCCGTCAACGGATCAACTCATGCATGCACTGCGCCTCGAAACGCCATTCAATGTTCAGAATGGCACGATCCACGGCGTCGATATCCAGAAGGCCGCCACCAATTTGGTCAAGCGGGGAACGACGGGCGGCGAGACCCGTTTTGAGCACCTGTCCGGGCACCTCTCCATGGAACGCGGCGGCTATCGTTTCACCCATCTCAAGATCGCATCGGGCTCGCTCGCCGCCGACGGCAACGTGAATATCTCGGCGAAGAAGGAATTGTCCGGGCGAATCAACGCCCAGATCAATGCGGTGGGCACCAGTGCCAAGGTACCGCTCAACGTGGCGGGAACGGTCAACGCGCCCCTGCTTTACCCCACGGGTGGAACCATGGCGGGCGCCGCGGTTGGCACAGTCTTGCTGGGTCCCGGACTCGGCACTTCGGTGGGCGCAAAAGTCGGGGGCTGGACCGAGGGTCTGTTTGACAAGAAGAAATAGGAACGGCCAAAAAAGTGAGCGTCGTCACTTTTTTTGTGGGTTACACCATAAGTTGCGACTAAATTTAGCCTAGGCCCAAGACATTTCATTCGGTGGTCCGCATAAGCCGCGACCGGATTCACGCATAAGCCGAGATTTTCACAGGCATTTTACGCATAAGTCGCGACCAAGCCAAAATCGCGGCGGGACCGAAGGCCTATCCGTCACAAATGAGCCCAGCTCCCCTCCATATCTGGGGTGATTGAGGACGTGCTTGAGTATCACAGTTCCCGCCAAGAGCTGACTATCCCTCGTCCTCCCTTGAAAGGATCGACCAGACATCCGGAAACAGGAAGGCAATCAGGGAATCGAAGTTCCTGTTTCTTTCGTATTCCGGATCGCGGGCCGCCAGCTTCGCCTTGTAACCCGAAACCTTCCGCGCCCATCTCCCCTCGGAATCTTCGGCCGCGATTTGGTCCGCCCTGCCGTAGGCCCGCAGGGCGGCGCGGAACGCCCGGAGAACACGTTTGTGGCTGCCGGCCACCGTGTGCGCCGCTGAGATGAACTTGGGATGATCCCAGCCCACGACACGCCCGGCCTTCGCCGTGTATAGGGCGTTGAGAAGGCCGGACGCCTCGCGGGGCCATCTGGGCAACGACACGCCGCGCAGACGAAACTCGGTCCGAAACGAGGCCCAAGACTCTTCATCAAGAGATTGCGCGGCCCACCAAGCGGAGAAACGTCGTTTCAGTTCTTCCGACGCGACGGCCTGCAGCTCGGATATATCAAGGCTCTCCCGATCCACCAGGAATACACGCTGCCCCCCGGTGTCCAGGGTCAGTTCCGCAAACGGGGCTTGTCTTCCGTTCCAGCCCCACGAGACGCCGTCCGCCCCGAGGCGCGGCTCGGCCCATCTGCAATCGAGAATCAACGCACTTCGCTCGCCGGAGGCCCGCAGCGTCTCTTCCGAGGCGAGAAACAGATTGCGGTTGTTGTTGTGGAATATGTCGTCTTGAGTGAGTCGGGCCGCCTCGGCGTCAAACGTCTTGAAAACCCAGCAGACGAGTCCGCCCTGTTCTCGGTAGAAGAGCCTGCGTTGGGCAATGACGTGTAGGAACGTCGTTGAAAGCTGAACCTCGAAAGCCACGCGGACGGAGTTCCTCCAAACCGCGGACACATCGGGCTTGCGCCAGGTTCCCCTCTCCATTCCCTTCCAGACTTTTTCGACCTGCGGGTCCGAGAAGTCGGGATCGCGGCGGATGCTCTCGAAGAGGATTTCCTTCATCCGAATGTGGGCCCGGCTTTCCTTGGCACCGTTGTATTTGCGGGCCTCTATCTCCTCCTTGGTGATCTCACCCCGGGTGATGGCGGGGCAGTTGCCGCTCTCAGATCTGTGACGGAAGAAAAACCGCTTTTCATCCCCGTTTCGACGGCAGACCAGATACACGCCGACACCGCAGACTGGGCAGACGTATTTTTCCTCCTCGGTCTGATTCGCCTCGGCCAGTTCCATTCGCAGGCGCATGAGCTTGTCGAAGTCCGAGCCGATCGCATCGCGGACCGGCAACAGTTCTCCCGAGTCCATATCAAGGACCTCCTCGATCTCGGGATCTTCGACGCAATAGTTCGCGGGCTCGCGTGACATTGCGGGAGGATAGCGCCGGGCTGTTACTTGGAAATCAGGTTTCCGGCAACCCAGTGCTCGTCACCCGCGTCGTCGGAACGGCTGACGGCGACGATGACGTTCTCGCCCGTGTCCTCGTCCTTTAGGCCCCATTTGATGACAATCGGCCGGGCGCCTTTCTTGGCCTCGGCCCAGTTGCTCTCGACGGCCTCGACGTCACGCTTTATGCGCTCCCAAACGTCCGCGTAGAAGGTGTGGCAATCGACCTTGACAAAGCCGGGCATCATCGTTGATTCACCATGGACAGAAAATCGGTTTCGGTGAGGATGCGGATGGGCTTGCCCTTGGCAATCAACTCCTCCGCCTTGCGGTGCTTGTTGCTTTTCTCGTGCCCGTTCAGCAACCGAATGTCCTGGTCCCCCACGACAAGCAGCGTGGTGTGTTTCGTGACCCCGTCGGCGGTTTCGCATCCCGCCCTCGCGGCCATCTCGGCGGCCTCGTGCCTTGGCACGGTGAGGGCTCCAGTGAATACGACGACCTCGCCGTAAAGCGAGCCTTCCGGGTTGCCGCTTTGCGCCACGCTGCCGTTGTTGTTCGGGTCGATGGGGCGCTTGACCCTCTCGATCCATCCCGCCAAATCAAGTCCCATCGCCTCCATGGCTCTCACGAGAATCATGCCCGCGGCTCGCGCGTCCTCGGCCGCGTCGTGATGCTCGAATGTGATACCGAGCTTTGTCGCCAACGGGCCAAGGCCGTAGCCCTTCTGAGCCACCTCGGGCCACGCCCTGCGCGCGACGCTGGCCGTGTTCAGCCAAGAGCATTCGGGAGGCATCGCCCCGTGCCTTGACGCGGCCTGCGTGATGGCGTTTCGGTCAAATGCCGTGTGGATGGCGACAACCCGGCCTCCGACACGTTGATTGAGTTCCGGGGAAAGCTGCTTGAAGTCAGGCGCACCCCTCACGTCGTCGCTTTCTATGCCGTGGATGGAGACGTTCATCTCGTCGAAGTAGTCCTTGGGATTGACAAGTGACGACCATGTCTCGACCGGGACGCCGTCCTCGAATCTGACGATGCCGATCTGGCAGATGCTCGACATGTCGGGATTTGCGGTCTCCACGTCCAACGCGACGAACCTCATTGCATGCTCCCTATGCGAAGAGCACATTGTCGCACTGAACGCATTGCGCGCCAACGCGGCCCGGCGGCGCTCAGGCGCCTTTGGCGAGCCTTGCAATCAGGCCGTCGATGAGGCTTGGCAGTATTTGGCAGAGCCCGGTCCGTTCCGCGATTTCCGCCTTGTAGGCCGGAAGTTTCGACTTGTCGAAGCTGCCCCCGATGAAAATCGGACCGGGCTCGCCCATGTCCATGCGGGAAGCCATTCCGATAACCCCGGGATGGCTGAACAGGTGGTAATGCTTTCGCGCCGATCTCAACTTTCCGATTGCGACGCGGCTCACATGAAGCATGTCGCAGTTGAGATCCAATTGGTCGAGCGACAGGTGGGCGTTGACGGTCGGGTCCAGCGATTTCACCCGCTCCCAGTATTTGACCCGGACAAGACTCTTTCGCCTTCTCACCGAAACCGGTTCGGGCGCGGCGCACAGGATGGCCACGGCCACTCCCTCGATGGCCTGTCGCATGAGATTGCCCGAGGCGACCATTTTCCCGGCCACAAGCAGCTTCATCGAGACGACCAGATCGTCGAACACCCCGAAGACAAATCCGGCTGCGAAGGCCGCCTGCTCGTCTCCTCCCGCGGACATCTTGTCCAGCGCCGGAAATCTCCTGAACGATTCGGCCATGGCTTCGCCGAACCTCAATATCTCCGCGGAAAGATTTTTCGCGAACTCGTCCTTTATCCACTCGTCGTTGTCGAATATTTCGGCAACGACGGCACCCGGGTTTGTGAGGTCAAGCTTTGGCGGTGTCATCGGCGGAAGTATGAATGATCCCTGGCGCCCGAGCTCGACCGGTACAGCGGGGAGTCACTCAACGTTCAGGTCCATCCGTTCGCAGAGCCAGGGAAGGAATCTCTCGGGCTGGATGCCCCACATCCCCATGGTGCTCAACACACCTTTGGCTTCCTCACCCAGGGGGTTTTTGCCGCCCTCGGCCAGGAACCTATGGAGATCATCCAGTATTGGGAGCATCCAGAACGACTTTGAGCGCGAAATAAGCGTCGCGAGTATCTTTCTGGATTCGACGTGGCCCGCCGGGTCGCCGGAGAGAAGACCGGCGTGTATTTCCGGATGCGCGAGTTTCAGGTAAACAACCCATGCGGCAAAGCTTCCGGCGTTGTCGATGGGTTGCGCCAGTGAAAACAGGGTGTAGCCGCGCTCAAGGTCGCGCAGCGACAAACCGGTCAGCGTGGCCAGGGCGCCGAACGCTTCTTGGAATCCGCGGTGTCCGCCCTTGGTCGCCAAGCCGAATCTTCGGGCCAAGTCGCCGCAGTAAATTTGGTTGTGATCCTGCGAGGTCGCCTCAAGGGTCCTTGTCTTCGGCAACCGAAGCCAGAACTGCACGAACTTTCCGAGATAGGCTCCCGCATCCACTCCCTCACCGTAGATGCCGCGCACCGCGGCCTCAATTTGCGGGCGGTTGACCAGAATGACGAAGATGACGCCCGGCACGTCGAAGAAATGCTTTATGCGTTCAATCGTACGGACGGCGAAATCAGGCCGGCACCGGTCCAGTTCGTCCACTATGACGATCAGCGGCTTTTCTCTGTTTTCGGCGTGTTCGCGCAGGACAGACGCGAATCCCTCAACGCTGCGGCGGTCAGCCTCGTGCTCGTCAAGCCTCTTGGCGAGACGCTTCTCCAGCGCATCCGCGATGCCCTTGTCGATATCCTCCGCGGCTTTGCGGATATCTTCTGACAGGTCGGCCGTCCCCAGCAGGAAACGTCCCCCGAAGTTGAGGGCTGCTTTCGCCGCGGCGGGCAGGAGCGCTCTGGCCACCTTCCGACTCGCCTCGACGATTCTCCCCTTTGCCCCGTCATCGTCCCCGATTTCGGAAAGGATTTCAGAGCAGACCATGAGGAACGGATCGTCGGCGTAGTCCTGCCGGAAGGCGTCTATGTAGGCGACGCCGAATTCTCTTGCGCGCAGGTCGGCCGCCCAGTTTCTGCCGAACCAGGTTTTCCCTTCTCCCCACGGGGCGTCAATCGCCAGCACGCAGCCTTCGCCCATGCGTTCGATGAGCCCGGTGAGTCGGTCAGCCAATTTTCGCCGCCCGAAGAGATCGCCGGCGAACGGGTTCGCCGGGTCATGTTCCTCCGGGCGGATGTGGAGCGGGGTTCTGGTTTCGGTGTTCATCTGTCCCCCCCAAAATCAGCGTGTCGGCAAGCCGGCGCAATGCAAGGGCACGATTGAAAATGGGCCGGTCAAAGGCTTGCGTACGCCAGAGTTTGTCTGCATTCGTCCAGCGACGGGTCTTTGTAGATTGCGAGGGCCGCATTTTGTTCCTTGGCCACGGCGCGCATCAGATCATCCATCTCGATGGAAAGCCGGTTCAGTCCCCTCAGTTTCTCCGGCGTGTCAAAGATCCGCCTTGACCCGTCCGGGACAAAAAGGGTCTTGGCATGATCATGGTCGCGGGCCAGCGCGTCGAGGTGCCGTTGGGTCTCGGCAAGGATTGCCAGATCAAATATCGCGCCGATTCTCAGCGCGGCCTGTGACGCATGGTACATAGTCGCCGCGATGTCGAAACTCGGCAGGGGAATATCCGTCCCGTCGCTTTCAGCATCGGCCTTCACGTTTTTGCAGAGTCGAATGGCCTTACGCAGACTTCCATTGACCGCGTCGCAGCGACCACTGATTTCCTTGATATGCAGGAACGGCAGATTGTTGATTGTCTCGGGAACTTTCTTATTGAGGATCGTGACGGCGCGATCGTGCTCCATGTGGGACGACTGGTATGCAATCGTGTTGTACCAGTGGGAGGGGACCACGTCGACGACGCGCGGCAGCGATCCTCCGGAGATGTTGATAGCCTTGGCACCGGATGTGTCCACCTTTGCCGCCGGGTATGCACCCTTGAGAACGGTCTCAGCCCTCTGACGCAGCGTGGAGAGCACCGTCAGCGAGTTCTTCGCCGACGGAACATAGTGCCCAAGTTGCCCGAGGGCTCCTGACGTGTGATAGGTGAAAAAGTCTCCGTCGAGAACCAGCAGGTCGACGTCGCTGACGCCCCGGATGTGCACGTTCAGCGGAACCGAGCCTTGAAGCCTGAAATCGACGGCAAGACCGGCGTTTGCCAAACCCGTCCTGAGCTGTTTCCCGACGCGCTCCGCCGTCTCTACGCTGATGCGCGTGTATTGGGCGTCCACCTCCGCCATTGCGCCGGCGATGTAGCGGGTGTTCGGCTGGTTGGCCGCTCGCTTTTCCCAAGATTCGGCGCCATACAGACTCTTTGCCAGGACTTCTCGACGAGCGGTCTCGTCAAGCAGAGTGAGTCGGTCGGCCCCGATACGCCGCCCGCGCAGTTGGTTGATGCGCTTGTTGATGTCTCCGGCCATTTAACGCCTCCGCAGATCCATGGTGCCGAACGTAATCCGGCCCCGTCCGTTGAAGTATTCACCTTCACCTGATTTCTGATCCGGGGCGAAAGTGATCGATGCGTAGCCCTGGTGAGGGGCCAGATCGGGTTGGTTGATGTTCGGGTCGTTGTGATAGTGGTAAAGCAGTCTGTATCCGTCGGCGGCATCGTAGCTAAGAGCCGCCGCTATGCTGTTTGAACCGGATTTCTCGGTCTTCAGCCTGACCCGCAGCTTGTCCCAACTCTGGACGATGGTGACGATCCCGCTCCAGTCGAACAGGGTTTCGCCTTTCTCGTTCAAAGATTTTCCAACGCAGTTCCACTCGCCGGCGAGATCCGGAACCTTCAGCAATCGGGCCACGGCAGGCCATCGCCACGCGTAATGGTCGAAAAACCAATAGAGCGCGGAGAAGATTGCTCCGGCACCCAGCAGTGACAGCAGGGCGGGCGGAAGGTTGACCGGCAGGCCATACTGCTTGGCCAAATCCACCGCGGTGAGCAGAGAGAAAACCATCGCGGCAGAAATCGCCGCCGACGCCAAGCTGAGGTAGCGGCCGATTTTTGCCCGGTTCATTCCCCCGAGCAGGGCGTATTCATGTTCCTGCATCGCGTTTCCTCCGAATCAGGCGGATATTCGTCGAGCCGTCGTCAGGCGCGCGAACCCCCGCCATGCAAGTCCATTGGACGATGCTGCAGATCAAACCCGCCCGATATCCGGCACGAGGATTCGCGTTCCTTGATGATGCTCGGCGAGAAATGACCTGCCGCCGAGGCGACGGCCAATTACAGACCATCGCTCCGGCAGCAGTCCAATGGACCTGGGCCTGAGTCGCGACTTATGTGTCAATCAGTCGCGGGTTATGCGTAAAAAGTCGCAACTTATGCGTCAACCCACATTTTTGGCCGCACCATTTCGGTTCGCTCAGCCGCAGCTTCCCACCGCGCCGCAGGCGGAGCAGAAGTCGCAACCGTCCTTGCGGATCACCGTGTAGTTGCCGCATTCGCCGCACAGCGAGCCCTGCATGACCTTGACCCCGCCGCTCTTCTGCTCGGGGATCTCAAGGATCCCCATTTCGCGGGTCGGGTAGCCGTTCTCGTCGAGGATGCGCAGCATGGCGTAGCGATGCATGATCAGGCGCGCGATGTAAGCCACCGTGGAAGGCCAGTTCTGCTGCTTGTTGGAGCCGGGGACGCGGGCCATGAAGTCGCCCAGCGGCTCGGCGTAGTTCAAGAGCTTCCTCAGCGTCATGCCGATCCAGGCCGGGTCAAGTACGCGCATGTCGAGCGAGAGCAGGCGCGTCAGGCCGTCCAGGGCGCGCGGGTAGTGGCCGGAGAGCCACACCGAGTAGGGGCGGGTGACGCCGTCGGGCAGGGTGATTTCCTTCAAGCCCAGCACGAACTCTTCGCCCGAGGCCGGATTCACGACGTCGACCGTCCATGACAGCGTGCCGTCGGTGCCGGTCTTCGGTTCGTCGCGGCTGAACATGCAGTCGATGACGGGCGTGGCTTCCGAGCCTTCCAGCGCGCCGAGCTTTTCGCAGCGGTAGCGCACCACCTGAGCCAGCGCGGAGACCACGCCGGGGACCAGCTTGCGTTCGCCGTTGGGCGGCAGCGGCAGTTCGAAGGCGTTGTCGTCCTGGGTCTTGGCCAGGGCGTCGAGCTTGAGCTTGAGCCAGGCCTTGTCGTTGGCGCGCATGTCCATCGACAGGGTCTTGGCCACGGC
>JAIOPW010000405.1 GCA_021413665.1 Rhodocyclales bacterium
CGAAGTGGCGCGCATGGAGGCCGACCTGCGCCGCTTCATCGGCGACTGGCTGCCGGCCTACATCCGCGACAACCGCTCCTACCTGACGGTCGGCATCGGCTGCACCGGCGGCCAGCATCGGTCGGTGTATCTGGCGGAAAAGCTCGCCGCGCATTTCAGCGAATCGGCGCGAGTGCTGGTAAGGCATCGCAGCCTGATCGAATGAAGGAGCGGATTCCAGACGGCCTGCGTGAACTCCTGGCGCAGGCGGCAGGTGCGGGCCAGGTGCCCTGGCGTAACTTGTTGAAGCCCGGCGACTGGCTGCTGCTGGTTTGCTCTGCGGCACTGGTGACGGCGTCTTATCCGCTGCTGTGGCGCGGCGGCGTGGCGGATCGCGCGATCGTCAAGCGCGACGGCCAACTGGTTACCGAACTGGCGTTGAATGCGCCACGCAAATACGAAGTGACGGGCGCCATCGGCACCACGGTGATCGAGGTGCAGCCCGGCCGCGCCCGCGTGCTTTCCGATCCCGGGCCGCGCCAGTACTGCGTGCAGCAGGGCTGGCTGACACGCGCCAATGCCGTGGCGATCTGCGCACCCAACCACGTGACGCTGCAGCTTTCCGGGCGCAGCGGCCAGAACGGCGGCTATGACACCCTCAACTATTGAGCTGCCGGTCACCGTCGACGACTACCGCATCGCGCGCTACGCGGCGGCGGCGATTGCGCTCTCCGTCGCCGAGGCGGCGCTGCCGAGCCCCTTGCCCGGCATCAAGCCGGGACTGGCCAACATCATCGTGCTGGTGGTGCTGGCGCGTTACGGCTGGCGCGATGCGGCCTGGGTCAGCCTGTTGCGCGTGGTTGCGGGCAGCCTGGTGATCGGCCAGTTCCTCGCGCCGGGCTTTTTCCTCGCGCTGGCGGGTGCCTTGTGCAGCCTCGCCGTGCTGGCGCTGGCGCAGCACCTGCCGCTGCGTTTCTTCGGCCCGGTCTCGGCCAGCGTGCTGGCGGCCTTCGCCCACATCGGCGGGCAACTCGTCCTGGCCCGCGTCTGGTTGGTGCCGCACGACGGCGTCTGGTATTTGCTGCCGCTGTTCGCCACGGCGGCACTGCTGTTCGGCACCATCAACGGCCTGGTCGCGGCGCGTCTTCTGGACTTACCTGTCGCGCCCAAGGCCGCAACATGATCATCCCGCTGTTCCCCCTGCAATCGGTGCTTTTCCCCGGCGGGCGGCTGCCGCTGCGCATTTTCGAGCAGCGCTACATGGACATGGCGAAGGTTTGTCTCAAGGAATCGAGCTCGTTCGGCATCTGCCTGATTGCGCACGGCGAGGAAGTCGCGCGGCCCGGAAGGAAGGCTGCCGAGCCGCATGCGGTGGGTACGCTGGCGCACATTGCCGACTGGGACATGCAGCAGCTCGGTGTGCTCGAGATCGTTGCCGAGGGCGGCGAACGTTTTCGCCTGTTGCGCCACTGGACCGAGGGTTCCGGACTGCTGCAGGGCGAAGTCGAACTGATCGTCGCGCCGTCCGTGGTGGCGATTCCGGGCCCGTATGCGCGGCTGGTGCCCCTGCTGCGCGCCATCGTCGGGGAACTTGATGCCGGCGCGCCCAATGCGCCGGCCAAGCCGCACCGTTTTTTCGACGCCGGCTGGCTGGGCATGCGTTACGCGGAAGTGTTGCCGATTCCGGTGGCCGCAAAGCAGAAGCTGCTGGAAATCGAGGACAGCATCGATCGCCTCGAAATCATCTACCGCTTTCTCGAGAGCAAGGGTTTGCTGCCGGACGTTTGATGAGGCCCCCGCGCAGCAGGCGGGCCGGCAAACGACGCTGAGCTCGCCGCTACGGATGAATATTGTCGAGGATGCGCCGGATCGGTGCCGGCAGCGCGGCGTTCGGGGTGTCGGCCAGGTCCAGCCATCGCAGGCCCGGCTCCATCGCGGCGGAGACAGGCTCAACCAGCAGCAGCAACGGTACGATGTGCAGGCGGAAATGGCTGAAGGCGTGGTCAAGAGTCGGCGCTGGGGACACGGCGATTACTTTGCAGGCAAAGCGGCGTTTTCCCCATTCCTTTGCGTCCTCGCCCGCGGGCAGTTCCGGCAGCGACAGCAGGCCGCCCCAGATGCCGGCGGGCGGGCGGGTTTCCAGCAGCACGCGCTTGCCGTCGAGCAGCACCAGCAGCGTCGCTTCGCGTTGAGGAATCGATTTGCGTGGCCTGGCTTCGGGAAGTTGCGCGGTGCGGCCCGTTGCGCGCGCGATGCAGATGTCGGCCAGCGGGCAGGTTTCGCAGCGCGGCTTGGTTCGCGTGCAGACCGAGGCGCCGAGGTCCATCTGGGCCTGGTTGTGGGTGGCGCAGTGGCGCGTCGGCATCAGTTCTTCGGCGAGGGACCAGAGGCGTTTTTCCACCGCGCCGCTGCCAGGGAAACCCTCGATGCCGAACGCGCGGCAAAGCACGCGCTTGACGTTGCCGTCGAGGATGGGCGCATGAGCGTCGAAGCAGAAAGTGGCGATGGAGTTCGCGGTGGAGCGGCCGATGCCGGGCAGCAGGGCGATCGCTTCGGGATCGTGCGGAAACCTGCCGCCGTGTTGATTCATGACGGTGCGTGCGGCGGCATGCAGGTTACGCGCGCGGGCGTAGTAGCCGAGCCCGCTCCACAGCTCCATGACGTCCTCGACCGGCGCGGCGGCGAGGTCGGCGAACTGCGGAAAGCGGTCGAGAAAGCGCTGGTAATACGGAATCACCGTCGCCACCTGCGTCTGCTGCAGCATGATTTCCGACAGCCAGACGCGGTAGGGATCGGTGGTGTTCTGCCACGGCAGGTCGTGGCGGCCGTGGCGCTTGTGCCAGCGGATAAGACGATCCGCGAGATCACTCACGCGCGGTTCAGGCCTTGACCGGCTTCACCCGGCTGGCCGCAAGCTTGGCGCGCTGCCGCGCTTCGTCGGT
>JAIOPW010000406.1 GCA_021413665.1 Rhodocyclales bacterium
GAGAACATCACGGCGATCACGGCCACGGCCGTGTAGCCTGCCTTCACCGTTGCCAGCAGCACCGCGAACTTGGCGAAGAAGCCGATGAAGAACGGGATGCCGGCCATGGAGAACATGATGATCAGCATCATCGCGGCGAACCACGGGCTGCGCTTGTTGAGGCCCTTGAAGTCATCGAGGTTCTCGGCTTCGTAACCGGCGCGCGACAGCAGCAGCACCATGCCGAAGGCGCCCAGAGACATCAGGACGTAGGCGACGGTGTAGTAAAGCGCGGAGCTGTAGGCATTGATCGCGGTGAACGGATCGACGTGGCCGCCGACCACACCCGACATCAGGCCGAGCACCATGTAGCCCATGTGCGAGATCGCCGAATAGGCCAGCATGCGCTTGATGTTGGTCTGCGCGATGGCGGCAAGGTTGCCGAGGCCGATGGAGAGCACGGCCATGATCAGCAGCATCTGCTGCCAGTCGGTCGCCAGCCCGAACAGCGCATACACCAGCAGGCGCAGGGCCATGGCGAAGGCGGCGAACTTGGGTGCGGAACCGATGAACATGGTCACGGCCGTCGGCGCGCCGTGATAGACGTCGGGAATCCACATGTGGAAGGGCACCAGCCCCAGCTTGAAGGCGACGCCGGCAACCATGAAGACGAGGCCGAAGACCAGTACGGTCTTGTCTGCCTGGCCGTGGTACAGCGCCTGCGCCACACCGCCGATTTCGAGGGTGCCGGTGGCGCCGTAAATCATCGACATGCCATACAGCAGCATGCCGGACGCCAATGCGCCAAGCACGAAGTACTTCATCGCCGCCTCGGTGCCGCGCGTCGAATCGCGGTCGATGGCAACCAGGCCATACAGCGAAAGCGACATCAGTTCGAGGCCCAGGTACAGCGTCAGGAAGTTGGCCGCCGAAATCATCACCATCATGCCCAGCGTGGCGTAAAGCACGAGGACGTAGTACTCGCCCTTGTCGAGGCCGCGGTCGGCCATGTACTGGCGGCCGTAGATCAGCATCATGATTACCGCGAGGTAGGTCATGAGCTTGAGGAAGTCGGCCAGCAGGTCGTCGACAAACATGTTGCTGAAGGTCAGCGCGGTCTGGCCGTCGGAGGTGACCAGCGTGATCGCGGCGCAGCCGAGCAGCGTGATCACGGTCAGCATCGCCGCCATCCAGCGATGGGTGGCGCCGAAAACCAGGTCGACGAACAGCATCAGGAAGGACATCGCCAGGAGAAATATCTCCGGCGCCGCCGGGTACAGGTCGGGCATCACGAAATTATTCAGCATCGCTTCTCTCGTGTCTCTCGTTGCCTGCCCGCGAAGCGGAGTCCCAGGCATGCAAAGCAGGTGTGCCGCTCATGTTTATTCATCACAGCTTGCTCATCGCAACATGCTTGAGCAGGTTGTCCACCGAGGCGTGCATCACTTCGGTGAACGGGAAGGGGTAAAGGCCCATGGCCAGGACGCAGACCGCGAGCAGTCCGAGTACCAGAAACTCGCGGCCGCCGATGTCCTTCAGTTCGGCGACATGGTCGTTGCCGACCGCGCCGAAGACCACACGCTTGACCATCCACAGGGTGTAGGCGGCGCCGAGGATCAGCGTCGTGGCGGCGGCAAAGCCGACCCAGAAATTGAACTTGACGGCGCCGAGGATGACCATGAATTCGCCGACGAAGCCGGAGGTGGCCGGCAGGCCGGAGTTGGCCATGGCGAAGAAGACGAACAGCGCCGCGAATTTGGGCATGGTGTTCACCACGCCGCCGTAATCGGCGATCTGGCGCGAATGCATGCGGTCGTACATGACGCCGACGCAAAGGAACATCGCCGCGGAGACGAAGCCGTGCGAGATCATCTGCACCAGCGCGCCTTCGACGCCGATGGCGCTGCCCATGCGGGCGGCGTCGAACATGAAGAAGCCGAGGGTGACGAAGCCCATGTGCGAGATCGAGGAGTAGGCGATCAGCTTCTTCATGTCGGTCTGCACCAGCGCGACGAAGCCGATATAGACCACCGCGATCAGCGACAGCGTAATCATGAAGGGGGCCATGTAAATGCTGGCGTCGGGCACGATGGGCAGCGAGAACCGCACGAAGCCGTAGGCGCCGAGCTTCAGGGCGATCGCGGCCAGCACCACCGAGCCGCCGGTGGGCGCCTCGACGTGGGCATCCGGCAACCAGGTATGCACCGGCCACATCGGCACCTTGACCGCGAAGGAAACCAGGAAGGCGATGAAGATCAGGATCTGCGGCGCCAGGCCGATGCGCATCTGGTGCCAGTCGAGGATGTTGAAGCTGCCGCCCGATTCGAGGAACAGCCAGATCAGGGCAACCAGCATCAGTAGCGAGCCGAGCAGCGTGTAGAGGAAGAACTTGAAGGCCGCGTAGACGCGGTTCGGTCCGCCCCAGGCGCCGATGATGATGTACATCGGAATCAGCGAGGCCTCGAAGAAGACATAGAACAACACGCCGTCGAGCGCGCTGAAAATGCCGTTCATGAGGCCGGACATGATCAGGAAGGCGCCCATGTACTGCGCCTGCTTGTCTTCGATGACTTCCCAGCCGGCCAGCACCACCAGCACGGTGACCAGGCTGTTGAGCAGGATGAAGGGCATCGAGATGCCGTCCACCCCGAGCAGG
>JAIOPW010000441.1 GCA_021413665.1 Rhodocyclales bacterium
CGCAAATGTTCGATGTCGAAGCAAGCCGGGGCGCGGACGTGCCTGTGATCGACGGCCTGCTTGCGGGAAACCGGCGTGCGCTGGCCAAGGCGATCACGCTGGTCGAATCGACCCGCGCCGAGGATAGGGAAAGCGCCCAGAAACAGCTCGAAGCCGTCCTGCCGCATACCGGACGTTCGCTGCGCATCGGAATTTCAGGTGTGCCGGGCGTCGGCAAGTCGACCTTCATCGAAGCGTTGGGCATGTATCTGATCGAGCGCGGCCACCGCGTCGCCGTGCTCGCCGTCGATCCCTCGTCGACCGTTCATGGCGGATCAATCCTCGGCGACAAGACGCGCATGGAGCTGCTCTCGCAGCGTACCGAGGCCTTCATC
This sequence comes from Rhodocyclales bacterium, assembly GCA_021413665.1. GTDB lineage: Bacteria > Pseudomonadota > Gammaproteobacteria > Burkholderiales > Rhodocyclaceae > Sulfuritalea. The sequence continues at coordinate 375 of JAIOPW010000441.1, forward strand.
CGGCCGTCACCGTCGTCGGGCAGCCTGGGCGGTGTCGCCGAGCACACGCGCGAAGCCCTGCTGCTGTGCGAAGCCGCCGGCTACGACATCATCATCGTCGAGACGGTCGGCGTCGGCCAATCGGAAACCGCGGTGGCGGGCATGACCGATGTCTTCGTCCTGTTGCAGTTGCCCAACGCCGGTGACGAGCTGCAGGCGATCAAGAAGGGCATCGTGGAACTGGCCGACCTGATGGTGTTCAACAAGGCCGACATCGACCCCACTGCGGCGCAACTGGCGGCGGCGCAGATGCGGTCGGCCCTGTCGATGCTGCGACCGACCTCGGCCAACTGGCAGCCGCCGGTGCTGACGCTCTCGGCGCTGAAGAAGGATGGCCTGAGGGAGTTCTGGCAGGCCATCGAAAAATTTCGCGAAATATTGATGGCCAGCGGCGAGTTTGCGGCGCGGCGACGCCACCAGGCGCTGGCCTGGATGTGGCAGCAGATCGACTCGGGCCTGCGCAATCGCTTTCGCGAGCATCCGGCGGTGAAGGTCGCCCTCGCCGAACTGTCTGTTTCCGTTGAAGCCGGCACCACCACGCCGGCTGCCGCCGCACAGCGCCTGCTCGGGATGGTGGGCCGCCATTTCTAGTTTTTGACCGGAGGTAATCGCATGCACGACATCATTCACCAACTGGACGAGAAGCGCGCCAGGGCGGCCCTGGGCGGAGGCCAGAAGCGCATCGACTCCCAGCACGCCAAGGGCAAGCTGACGGCGCGCGAGCGCATCGAGATGTTGCTCGATTACGGCACCTTCGAAGAATGGGACATGTTCAAGGAGCATCGCTGCGTCGACTTCGGCATGGGCGAGAGCCACATTCCCGGCGACGGCGTGGTCACCGGCTACGGCACCATCAACGGCCGCATGGTCTTCGTCTTCTCCCAGGACTTC
>JAIOPW010000442.1 GCA_021413665.1 Rhodocyclales bacterium
CCCTCATCGAATGGTCGGCGCGGAACAAATTTCTCGTCGTCCTCGCCACGGTGTTCGTCACCCTGGCGGGCATCTATGCGGTCTTGAAGACGCCGCTGGACGCCCTGCCGGACCTGTCCGACGTGCAGGTCATCATCTACACCGAAGTGCCCGGGCAGGCGCCGCAAGTGGTCGAAGACCAGGTCACCTACCCCTTGACCACGGCCATGCTTTCCGTGCCGAAGTCCAAGGTGGTGCGCGGCTTCTCCTTCTTCGGCGCCTCCTTCGTCTACGTGATCTTCGAGGACGGCACCGACATCTACTGGGCGCGTTCGCGCGTCCTTGAATATCTCAACTTCGCCGCCGGACGCCTGCCGAAAGGTGTCACGCCGCAACTCGGGCCGGACGCGACGGGCGTCGGCTGGGTGTACCAATACGTGGTGCTGGCCAAGGACAAGTCGCTGGCCGAACTGCGCACCATCCAGGACTGGTTCATCCGCTACCAGTTGACCAAGGCACCCGGCGTGGCCGAGGTGGCCAGCATCGGCGGCTTCGTCCAGCAGTACCAGGTGGTGGTCGATCCGGTCAAGCTGCGTGCCTACGGCGTGCCGCTGATGAAGGTGGTGCAGGCGATTCGCGACTCGAACCGCGACGTCGGCGGTCGCGCCGTGGAGATGGCCGAGACCGAGTACATGGTGCGTGGTCGCGGCTACCTGCGCGGCAAGGCCGACATCGAAGGCCTGGTGGTCAAGGCCGAGCGCGGCACGTCGGTGTTGATCCGTGACATCGCGCGGGTCGAACTCGGTCCCGACGAAAGGCGCGGCATTACCGAACTCAACGGCGAAGGCGAGGTGGTGTCGGGCATCGCCATGGCGCGCTACGGCCAGAACGCCCTCGACGTGATCCAGGGCGTCAAGGAGAAACTGGCCGAGATCGCCCCCGGCCTGCCGGCCGGCGTCACGATCGAAACCGTTTACGACCGCTCGGAACTGATCCAGCGAGCGATCGCCACGCTGAAGACCACGCTGATCGAGGAAAGCATCATCGTCGCTCTGGTCTGCCTGGTCTTCCTGTTGCACGTGCGAAGCGCGCTGGTGGCGATCCTGATGCTGCCGGTCGGCGTGCTGATCGCCTTCATCGCCATGCGCGCCCTGGGAATGAACTCCAACATCATGAGCCTGGGTGGCGTGGCGATCGCCATCGGCGCCATGGTCGATGCGGCCATCGTCATGATCGAGAACGCGCACAAGCACCTGGAGCGCCTGAAGCAGGGCCACTCAATCGCTGAGCGCGTCGAGGCCATCATTGATGCCTGCAAAGAGGTGGGGCCGGCACTTTTCTTCTCGCTGCTGATCATCACCGTCTCCTTCCTGCCGGTATTCACGCTGGAAGCGCAGGAAGGCCGCCTGTTCTCGCCGCTGGCCTTCACCAAGACCTTTGCCATGGCCGGGGCGGCCATGCTCTCGGTGACGCTGGTGCCGGTGCTGATGCTGTTCTTCATCCGCGGCCGGATCATGCCGGAGGCGAAGAATCCGGTGAACCGGATCCTGATCCGGCTCTACCGGCCGGTCATCGCCTGGGTCATGCGCTGGAAGCGAACTACCATCGTGCTCGCACTGGCGACGCTGGCAGTCAGCCTGTATCCGGCATCGCGCCTGGGCAGCGAGTTCATGCCGACGCTCAACGAGGGTACGCTGTTCTACATGCCGACCTCGCTGCCCGGCATGTCCATCACCAAGGCCGCCGAGTTGCTCCAGACGCAGAACAAAATCATCAAGAGTTTCCCCGAGGTGGCTTCGGTGATCGGCAAGGCCGGGCGCGCCAACACCGCGACCGACCCGGCGCCGACCGAAATGTTCGAGACCGTGATCAACCTCAAGCCCGAGTCACAGTGGCGTCCGGGCATGAACACCGACAAGCTGATCGCCGAACTCGACCGCGCGCTGCAATTCCCCGGCGTCGCCAACTCCTGGACCATGCCGATCAAGGCGCGCATCGACATGCTGTCGACCGGCATCCGTACGCCGATCGGGATCAAGGTCTTCGGCAAGGACCTGGTCGAGATGGAGCGCCTGGCGCGCGAAATCGAAGCGGTGGTGAAGGATGTACCTGGCACCACCAGCGCCTACGCCGAGCGTATCACCGGCGGCTTCTACCTCGACATCGAGCCGGACCGCACGGCGCTGGCGCGCTACGGCCTGTCCGTCGGCGAACTGCAGGACACGATAGGCACGGCGCTCGGCGGCGAGATGGTGACCACCACGGTCGAAGGCCGCGAGCGCTTCGGCGTCATCGTGCGCTACCCGCGCGAACTACGCGGCGATCCCGACCGGATTGCGCGCGAGGTACTGGTGCCGGCCTATGGCTCCGGCATGGAGGCGGGCGGAGCGCCGGCCATGGTGCCGCTGGGTCAGGTGACGAAGCTGTCGATCGTCAAGGGCGCGCCGGCGATCCGCACCGAGAACGCGCTGCTCTCGGCCTACATCTACATCGACATCCGCGAGCGTGACATCGGCTCCTACGTCGCCGACGCACGCAAGGCGGTCAACGAAAAGGTCAAGTTCCCGCCTGGCTACTACATCGCCTGGAGCGGCCAGTTCGAGTACATGGAACGCGCCATCGAAAAGCTCAAGCTCGTCGTGCCGCTGACCCTGCTGACCATCTTCCTGCTGCTTTACCTCAACTTCCGGCGCATGACCGAGACGCTGATCGTGATGCTCTCGGTTCCCTTCGCGCTGGTCGGCGGCGTGTGGCTGATGTGGCTGCTCGGCTACAACCTGTCGGTGGCCGTTGCCGTCGGCTTCATTGCGCTGGCCGGGGTCGCCGCCGAGACCGGGGTGGTGATGCTGATCTACCTCGATCACGCCTGGGAAGCCGCGCAGCGTCGTTGCGCCGCCGAAAATCGCCGTGCCACCGGCGCCGACTTGTATGCGGCAGTGATGGAAGGCGCGGTGGAACGGGTACGGCCGAAGCTGATGACGGTCGTTGCCATCATGGCCGGCCTGCTGCCGATCCTGTGGAGCACGGGCGCCGGCTCGGAAGTCATGAGCCGCATCGCGGCGCCGATGGTGGGCGGCATGATCTCGTCGACGATCCTGACCCTGGCGGTGATTCCGGCGATCTACGCACTGGTCAAGGAGTGGGGTATGGGCCGGCGCTAGGGCCTGCGACCGCTATCGCGAGGTCTGGACGTAATCTTCAAGCTTGGCGTCGTATTGTTGCAGGTGATCGATGATCCAGCCTTTGACCATGCGGAGGGCGTCGGGCCATGCGAGGGCCCTGCCCTCCATCAGGTCGCAATTCATCTGGGCGTACTGCTCAAGGATCACGGTATGGGCATGAACGTGGTCGGCAACCTGGTCGGCGGGCATGCCGCTGGTCTTGAGGATGGATTCTTCGTTGTCGAAGTGGGTGCTGATTTGCGGCCCGAGGCAGCTGAGCACTTCCGAAAACGACTCCGAGGTCGTTTCGCCTGGCGGGTTTTCGAGCAAGCGATTGAATTGGGCGATCAGGGCGTTATGCTCCTGGTCAATCAACGGCAGGCCGATCGGTAGGGAGCGGTCAATACCGGACTGTGACGATGCATGGGGGTGGTTCGTGGTCATTGGCTGTCCAGGCCGATCCGGGTGCGGTACGCCATTCTATCCCAATGGTTATAGGGACAATAGGGCCTCTTTGGGGTTCAGCCGCCGTTCCGGCGCGGCATCCGTCTCAGGCGGGCGGCTTGCGCGTCACGGGCGACACCTGGGGATCGACGCCCTTGGCGAGGAAATGCCCAACGAATTCCCGGTCAAAATGGTTAACGTGGTCCACCAGCCAGGTCTGGATGAAACTAGTCAGTCCGTCGGCCACCTCGAAGTCCTGCACCCGTTTCCTGAGTTTTTCGAGTTGTTCCGTCAGCGTTCGATGTTCCTCGACATGGGCTTCCGTGTCGGGAAAGGACAGCAGCCGCATCAGGCTTTCTTCCACCGCAAAA
>JAIOPW010000443.1 GCA_021413665.1 Rhodocyclales bacterium
GTGTCGTCGGTGAACCAGCCTTCGACGTGGCCGTCGATCGAAATTCCGTTGTCGTCCCAGAATGCGGTCAGCTTGCCCAGGCCCCAGGTCCCGGCCAGCGCGCACGCCTCGTGCGAGATGCCCTCCATCAGGCAGCCGTCGCCGAGGAAAACGTAGGTGCGGTGGTCGACGATCTCGTGGCCGGGCTTGTTGAACTCGGCGGCCAGCAGCTTTTCCGCCATGGCCATGCCGACGGCGTTGGTGACACCCTGGCCGAGCGGGCCGGTGGTGGTCTCGACGCCAGGGGTGTAGCCCAGCTCGGGGTGTCCCGGCGTCTTGCTGTGCAATTGGCGGAACTGCTTCAGGTCCTCGATCGACAGGTCATAGCCGGTCAGGTGCAGCAGGGCGTAGATCAGCATCGAGCCATGGCCGTTGGACAGCACGAAACGGTCGCGATCGGGCCAGTGCGGATTGCGCGGGTTGTGGCGCAGGTGCCTGGTCCACAGCACTTCGGCAATCTCCGCCATGCCCATGGGGGCGCCGGGGTGGCCGGAATTGGCTTTTTTCACCCCATCCATCGCGAGCGAGCGAATGGCGTTGGAAAGACTGTCGCGCTAGCTGGCGAGCTAGGTACTTGATTCGCTGGTGGTCACGCCCGTTTGCGGTTCTCCATCATGCGCAGTATCAGCGGCGTGAAGATCAATTGCATCGCCAGTTCCATCTTGCCGCCCGGCACCACGATGATGTTCGGTCGTGACATGAAGGAATTGTGGATCATCGACAGCAGGTAGGGGAAGTCGATGCCCTTGGAATTGGCAAAGCGGATCACCACAAAACTTTCGTCGGCGGTCGGAATGTCGCGGGCGATGAAGGGATTGGAGGTGTCCACGGTGGGCACGCGCTGGAAGTTCACATGGGTGCGCGAAAACTGCGGCGTGATGTAATTGATGTAGTCCGGCATGCGGCGCAGGATGGTATCCACCACCGCCTCGGTCGAATAGCCGCGCTGGTTCTTGTCGCGGTGCAGTTTCTGGATCCACTCGAGGTTGACCGTCGGCACCACGCCCACCAGCAGGTCGGCATGCTGCGCGACATTGACCGTGTCGGTGACGGCCGCACCGTGCAGGCCCTCGTAGAACATCAGGTCGGTACCGGCGGGGATATCTTCCCAGGGCGTGAATTCGCCCGACTGCTGGCCATACGGCGCCGCCTCTTCGGCATTGTGCAGATACTTCCTGACCTTGCCCTTGCCGGTTTCACCATAGGTCTTGAACAGGCCGGCCAGTTCCTCGAGCAGGTTGGCTTCAGGACCGAAATG
>JAIOPW010000444.1 GCA_021413665.1 Rhodocyclales bacterium
AGTCCTGATCGGGAGAACCACAATGAAACGCATCGTACTGTTTCTCGTCACCAACCTTGCCGTGATGCTGGTGCTGTCCATCGCCGCCAGCGTGCTGGGAGTGAACAGGTACCTGACCGCCAACGGCCTCGACATGGGCACGCTGCTGGTGTTCGCCGGCATCATGGGTTTCGGTGGCGCCTTTATTTCGCTGGCCATGTCGAAAATGATGGCCAAGTGGTCGACCGGTGCGCGCATCATCGACAGCCCGGAGACCTCGACCGAGTTCTGGCTGGTCGAAACCGTGCGCAAGCAGGCGCAGAAGGCCGGCATCGCGATGCCCGAAGTCGCCATCTACGAGGGCGAGCCGAACGCCTTCGCCACCGGACCGAGCAAGAACAATTCGCTGGTCGCGGTATCGACCGGCCTGCTGCAGAACATGAGCAAGGAGGAAGTCGAGGCGGTGCTGGCGCACGAGGTCAGCCACGTCGCCAATGGCGACATGGTGACGCTGACCCTGATCCAGGGCGTGGTGAATACCTTCGTCATCTTCCTCTCGCGCGTCGTCGGTTATTTCGTCGACAGCTTCCTGCGCCGCGGCGACAGCCAGTCTTCCGGTCCCGGCATCGGCTACACGATCACCGTGATCGTTTGCGACATCCTGTTCGGCGTGCTCGCCAGCGTCATCGTCGCCTGGTTCTCGCGCCAGCGCGAGTTCCGCGCCGATGCCGGCGCCGCCGGCCTGATGGGCACGCCGCGGCCGATGATCGCGGCCCTGCAGCGCCTCGGCGGCATGGCGGTCGAACCGCTGCCGAAGAGCCTCGCCAGTTCCGGCATCGCCGGCGGCCCCGGCTTCATGGCGCTGTTCTCCAGCCACCCGAGCATGGAAGAGCGCATCGCCGCGCTGTCGGCGCAGGGCCGGTGATCCGCAGGTCCTCGCTTCGGCCGCAACGGCTCCCGCAGGTCGCGGGGGCCGTTTTGCTTTGTGCCGCCATTGCGCCGGCATGGGCGGCGGGGTCGGATGTGGTCGGTGCCAACCTGCTCTGGCTGGCACTGATCCTGATGTCCGCCCGGTTGTTCGCGCCGCTGGCGCAAAAGATCGGTTTTCCGGCGGTGCTGGGCGAACTGCTGCTCGGCGTTCTGCTGGGCAACCTGGCGCTGCTGGGCATCAACGGCTTCGAGTCCATCAAACACGATCCGGCGGTGATGTTCATTGCCGAGCTTGGCGTCATCGTGCTGTTGCTGCAAATCGGCCTTGAGACACGATTGGCGGATTTGATCAAGGTCGGACCGCGTGCCCTGGCCGTGGGCACCGTGGGCATAGTCGTGCCCTTCGTGCTGGGCGCGTACGTGGCGGGGCCTTGGCTGCTGCCGGGGCTTTCCGGCAATGCATATCTGTTCCTCGGCGCGACGCTGTCGGCGACCTCGGTCGGCATTACCGGCCGTGTTTTCCGCGACCTGGGGAAACTCGATACGCCGGCCGCGCGCATCGTGCTCGGGGCGGCGGTGATCGACGACGTGCTAGGGCTGGTGATCCTCGCCGTGGTGTCGAGCCTGGTGCAGGCCGGATCGGTGAGTGTGGGGCAGGTCGGCGGCATCATTGCCCAGGCCGTGATCTTCCTCGCCGGATCGATATGGATCGGCCGCCTGATCGCGCCGCATTCCAGCCGCTGGCTGGCGCAACTCGATGCCGGCCCCTCGATGCTGTTCGCCCAGGTGCTGGCCACGGG
>JAIOPW010000378.1 GCA_021413665.1 Rhodocyclales bacterium
ATGGTGAAGGTCTGCTTGAGGTTCATGAAGGCGGATTCCCGGTGAATCGGCAAGTCTGCAATGGCAGCGCAAAGTTTACGCTTAAGGCGGCCTGTCTGCTCGCGGTTTGCACCGGCCCTTCGACGCCGGTTCCCCGCCATTGTTGCCCCATCCCCACCCCGGCCCTCGCCTTGAAAGAGGAGGGCGTGGCGGTGCGATGAACCGGATCGACTAAACTGTGCGCCTGGCGCCGATGCCACCGCAGGCCGCGCACCGGTCAAATCTCACCGTACAAGGAATGCATAGTTCATGATCAAGATCGATTTCGAGAAAATGGGCGGCCTGATCCCGGCCGTGATCCAGGATGCCGACAACGGCGAGGTGCTGATGGTCGCCTTCATGGACGAAAAGACCCTGAACCTGACCCTGGAGTCGGGCAAGACCTGGTTCTTCAGCCGCTCCCGCAACAAGTACTGGATGAAGGGCGAGGAGTCGGGCAACACGCAGGACGTGGTCGAGGTATTCACCGACTGCGATGCCGACACGGTCGTCATCAAGGTCAGGCAGAACGGCCCGGCGGCCTGCCATACCGGCAACCGCAGCTGCTTCTTCGTGAAGTGGGAAAACGGCGCGTGGGTGGAGCATTCCAAGCCGCTGTTCGACCCGGCGCAGGTCTACAAGAAGCATCCGTGATGGGCAATCTACTGAAGTTCGGCATTCCCAAGGGCAGCCTGGAAGAGGCCACGGTCGATCTGTTCCGCAAGGCCGGCTGGCGCATCACCACGGCATCGCGCAGCTACTTTCCCAGCGTCGACGACGACGAGATGAAATGCAGCCTGATCCGTCCGCAGGAAATGGGCCGCTACGTCGAACGCGGCACCATCGATGTCGGCATCGCCGGCAGGGACTGGGTGCGGGAAAACGATTCCGACGTGGTGGAAGTCTGCGAGATGGTCTACTCCAAGGTCTCCCGCGGCTCGGTGCGCTGGGTGCTGGTGGTCAACGGCGATTCCAAGGTTCGTTCGCCGGAGGACCTGCGCGGCGGTACCATTTCGACGGAACTGGTAGGTTTCACCCAGCGCTATTTCGCCGAGCGCAACATTCCGGTGACGGTCGAGTTCTCCTGGGGCGCCACCGAGGCCAAGGTGGTCGAGGGCCTGTGCGATGCCATCGTCGAGGTGACCGAGACCGGTTCCACCATTCGCGCCAACGGCCTGCGCATCGTCTGCGACCTGATGGAGTCGGTGCCGGTGATGATCGCCAACAGGACGGCCTGGGAAGACCCCTGGAAGCGGGTCAAGATCCGGCAGGTCGCCACGCTGCTGCAATCGACCTTGCGGGCGGAGGGCATGGTCGGCCTCAAGATGAACGCCCCGGGCGACCGTGTCGCCGCGATCACCGGCATCCTGCCCAGCCTCAACAACCCGACGGTGGCCCATCTGCACAATTCGGACTGGGTCTCGATCGAGACCATCCTCCCGGAAAAGGAGGTGCGACGCATTGTTCCGGAACTGATGAAGCTGGGCGCCGAGGGGATTGTCGAGTACCCGCTGAACAAGATAATTTGACGCTTATTGCGGAGTGGCCGGCCGGGCCGCTAGTGCCGCAACTTGGCGTAGGCCGCCAGCAGGCGCTGGTGCAGGTCGCAGCCCTTGAGTCCCATGCCCGGCGTTTCGATGCCAAAGAAGCGTTGCTCGCGCCGCAGCATGGCTTCGGCGCTGGCGACGGTGGCGCCGCCGTAGAGGTGTTGCAGCGCGTTGCGGTGGCCTTCGGCGCCGCCGAGGTCGAGCAGGGTCTCGATGCAGCGATAGACGCGCCGCCGCCCGGCGTCTATCTGCTCGAAGTGGCGCACCCATTCGCAGGCATCGCGGATCGCCTCCTCGTCGCCGATGGCCAGCGCCAGCAGGGCCTTCAGTTCGCCGATGCGCAGGTCGCTCCATAGCGAGCCTTCGTCAGCCGCCAGCCCGATCAATGCGGCGACCGGGCGCTGGTCTTGCAGGTCGAGTTCATTGAGGGTGTCGAGCAGGTCGGCGCATTCCTCGTCATCCAGCTCCGGCAGGTGCAGGATGGCTTCGCGGATGGTGTTGCCGACGCTGTTGTTCTCCCATTCCAGGTCGTCCAGCGGATAGATTTCCGACATGCCCGGCACCAGGATGCGGCAGGCATAGACGCCGAGGTGCTGGAAGTCGGCGACGTAGATGTCGTGGCCGGAACGATGGATGCGCTCGACCAGCCAGTGGTAGTCCTCGGCCGTGGTGTCGCTGAAGTTCCAGTCGCAGAACTCGAAGTCCGGCGTGGCACCGAGGAAATTCCAGCTGATGATGCCGCTGGAATCGACGAAGTGGATCTCGATGTTGGGCGAGGCGGCGATCTCGTCGAGGTCGAAGCCCGGCGCGGGAAAGCCGGCCAGGGCGTCGAGGCCGCGGCCCTGCAGCAGTTCGGTCAGCGCGCGCTCCAGCGCGATCTCGAAGCGGGGGTGGGCGCCGAAGCTGGAGAAGCAGCCCTGGTCTTCGGGGTGCAGCAGGGTGACGTTCATCACCGGGTATTCGCCGCCGAGAGAGGCGTCCTTGACCAGGATGCCGAAGCCGGCCTCGCGCAGGCCGCGGATGCCGGCGGCGATGCGCGGGTAGCGGGCGATGACATGCTCGGGCACGTCGGGCAGGCAGAGTCCTTCGCTGATGATGCGGAACTTGATGTGACGCTCGAGGATTTCCGACAGGGCCTGGGTGCGCGCCTCCATCTCGGTGTTGCCGGCGGACATGCCGTTGCTGACATAGAGGTTGCCGATGATGTTGACCGGGAACCAGACCGTCGCGCCGTCGCGCAGGCGCTGGTAGGGCAGGGCGCAGATGCCGCGTTCGGCGTCGCCGGAGTTGAGGTCGACCAGCGCGCCGGCGTCGATCGAGCCGTCCGGGTTGTACAGGGCGCGCAGTTCGGGCGTCAGCAGTTGCTCCGGCCATTCGCCGTGCGCGCCGGGCTGGAACCATTTTTCACGCGGGTAGTGGGCGAAACTGCGATTCGCGAACTGGTCGCCGAGCCAGTAGTGGGTCCAGAAATAGTTGCAGGACAGGCGTTCGAAGAACTCGCCCAGGGCGCTGGCCAGCGCGGCCAGCCGCGAGCCGCCTTTGCCGTTGGTGAACAGCAGCGGGCAGTCGCGGTCGCGCACATGCACCGACCAGACGCCGTCGACGGGGTTGAGCCAGGAGCGCTCCTCGACGTGGAAGCCGAGGCCTTCGAGCTTGCCATGCATGGTGGCGATCGACGATTCGAGCGAGGCGTCCTTGCCCGGGATGAAGCTTTCCGTTTGCATGGGTTCTAGGTTTCCTGTGACAGTTCGGTGAAGTCGCGGATGAGGTCGGGGAGTGGCCAGGGCAACGATGGCCGCGGTGAGTTCCGCCGAGGCGCGCCGCAGCGCGGTGGCCTGGGCCAGTCGCGCGGGATCGCGCGGCATGTTGAAGCGCGTCGCGTAATCGCGCAGCAACTGCGCCACCCGATCGCGCGGCGGGCGATCGCGCTGCACCTGGCGTGCCAGTTCCAGCCATTCGCGCTGGCGGCGCAGGCGCTCGTCGTACCAGAACTGGCTGTCGAGGGGTTGGGCGTCGATCAACTGCTTGAGGGACACCTGCTGGGCGTCGCTTAAATCGCCGAACCAGTATTCGGCGCGATCCAGCAGTCGCTTGTGGCGCGCCTTGCGCTGGGCGCTTTCATTCTCGGCGAGCTTTGCCTCGGCCGCGTAGTCGTTGTTCTTCTCCGCCAGGCGCGCGGCCATGCGCTCGATCTGGGCCGGGGCGACCGTCGCCAGGAAGTCGGCGATGTCCGGCGTCGCCTGTTCGGCCAGGGTTCGCCCGCGCTGGACGATGCCGTCGCCCAGTGCCAGTGCGTCGTTGGCCGTGGGCTGGCCGGCGACGAACTTCCGCCCCTGGCGCAGCAGGGCGACGTAATCGGGCAACTGGGTCTTGCGATGCCAGGCGTGGAAGCGCAGCAGGCGTTCGCGCGCCAGTGCGTCCTGCTCGGGCGACATGTCGACGTACTGGTCGATCCACCAGCGCGCCAGGCTGTCGGCATTGCC
>JAIOPW010000084.1 GCA_021413665.1 Rhodocyclales bacterium
TGGCCGAGGACACCGATCTCGAACTCACCATCCGTACCCTCAATCCCGGTGTGCAGAAGTACACCTACAAGCGGGTCAAGGCCCATGTGTCTTCAGCCCTGGACAAGTTCGCCGATCAGCTTCAGGTGCGCCTCGGACGCGGTCAACTGAGCAAGGCACGGTTCTCGATCAAGGTGATCGAGGAAATCCAGCGCTGCCCGGCGAAATACCTTTAATCAGGGAGGAGCGAAAGCGGCGGTGGCGCCGTAGCGCCACCACCGACTTTTCCGGATCATGAGCTACCCCGATCTGCGCACTTTCCTCGCCGACCTCGGCGGCGATCTGCTGAACGTCAAACAGGCATTCGATCCGAAGCACGAAATGGCGGCGCTGTTGCGCGCCATGCCGGCCAACGGACCGGCGGTGCTGTTCGAAAACGTTGTCGGCCATCCTGGCGCGCGGGTCGTCGGCAATCTGGTCGCCAGTCGCGGGCGCGTGGCAAAGGCGCTTGATACCAGCGAAGCGGAACTGGCCGCGACCTACCTGCAACGCACACGGCAGGGGATCGCCCCGCGCCAGGCCGACGATGCCCCGGCGAAGGAAGTGCAGCATCTGGCGCCGCTCGATCTCGGCAGCCTGCTGCCGGTGCTGACCCACTACGCCGGTGACGGCGGCCCTTTCGTCACGACCGGCGTAGTGCTCTGCACCGACCCGACGACCGGCCGCCGCGGCATGGGCATCCATCGCATGATGGTCAAGGGCGGCACGCGCATGGGCATTCTGCTCGCCAACCCGCCGCTGTCTCAGTTTCATGCTGCCGCCGAAGCCGCCGGCCGGCCGCTGGACATTGCCGTGGCACTGGGCGTCGAACCAGCGCTGCTGATCGCCGCGGTGGTCAAGACCGGTCCGCTGGGACCGGACAAGATGGACATCGCCGGCGCCTTGCGCCAGGCCCCGGTGGAGATGGTCCGTGCGGAAACCGTAGCGATCGATGTCCCGGCGCGTGCCGAGATCATCATCGAAGGCCGCATTCTGCCCGGCGTGCGCGAGCCGGAAGGCCCCTTCGGCGAAAACACCGGCTATTACTTTTCCAACATCAGCCCGGTGGTGGAAGTCACCGCCGTGACCCACCGCCGCGACTTCATCTACCCGGCCCTGTGTCCCTGGACCGCCGACGTCGACAGCCTGCTATCGCTGGCGGCAGGCACCGAACTGCTGGGGCAGTTGCGCACCCAGATGGCCGGCATCATCGATCTCGACCTGACCACCGGCACGTGCGGCTTCACCGCCGTCATCGCCCTGGCCAGGGCCAGGCCTACCGACGTGCGGCGCCTGATCCATCTAGCTCTATCCATGGACAAACGCCTCAAACTGGTGACCGTGGTCGACGACGACGTCGACATCCGCGATCCGCGCGAAGTGTCCTGGGCGCTGGCGACACGCTTCCAGCCCGACCGCGACACCGTGATCCTCTCCGGCATGGAGGGCTATGTCATCGATCCCTCCTGCGGCGGCGGCACCGGCTCGCGCATGGGCATGGACGCCACGCGCGGCAGCGGCCCCGAGTTCGATAAGATCACGATTCCGGCTGCCGCGGTGGCCAAGGCCAGGACCTTCCTGGCCGAAACCGGTCTTGTGGCGGGATAGGCCATGCGTGCGCCTTCCCGCCACAAGCCCTCAAACGAGGAAAATAAAATGAAGCTGGTAGTTGGAATTTCCGGGGCAAGCGGTGCGATTTACGGTCTGCGCATCCTCGAAGTGCTCAAGCAGGCGGGTGTGGAAACCCACCTCGTGATGTCGGACTCGGCCAAGCGCACCATCGTCTACGAGACCGACTACACGATAGACCAGGTCAAGAGCCTGGCCAGCTACGTGCACGACATCAACGACGTCGGCGCCTGCATTTCCTCGGGCTCGTTCAAGACTGCCGGCATGGTCATCGCGCCGTGCTCCATCAAGACGCTGTCGGCGCTGGCCAATTCCTTCAACACCAACCTGCTGATCCGCGCCGCCGACGTCTGTCTCAAGGAGCGCCGCAAGACGGTGCTGATGTTGCGCGAGACGCCCCTGCACCTTGGCCACCTGCGCCTGATGAGCCAGGTCACGGAAGCCGGCGCGGTGCTGGTGCCGCCACTGCCGGCCTTCTACCACCGGCCGAAAACGCTGGAGGACATCATTGACCAGTCGGTGAACAAGGCACTCGACCAGTTCGACCTCGGCGTCGAGCTCAACCTCTTCAAGCGCTGGACCGGCAATGAAGAGCGAGAAAAGGCCAAGTCCTCTTCGTGAGCACCGGCACCATCACACTGGAGGGCCGGCTCTGTACCGGCCTCGGCGAGGGTGCCGGGTTCACATCGCTGACATGGGTAGCGCACCAGTTTCGTGACAAGCTGGGCTACAAGGTCCATCCCGGCACCCTGAACCTGTGCCTGAGCGGTCGCGACTGGCTCGCCGCCCGCGATGCGATGCACGTGGCGGCGGGCATCGCCATCGAGCCACCACCGGGATTTTGCCCGGCCAAGTGCTTTACCGTATTGATTGAAGGCTGCGTCGAGGGCGCGGCGATCCTGCCCGAGGTCACCGACTACCCGGCCGACAAGCTGGAAATCGTCGCGCCGGTGGCCGTGCGGCAGGAACTGCATCTGACCGATGGCGACCGCGTCGCTTTCCAGTTGCAAATCGAATGAACGGCTACTGCAGCCGTTGTGCGGCGCCCATGGCTACCGCAATCCTCGGCGGCAAGGAACGCAACCAATGTCCCGACTGCGGGTTTGTTGCCTGGCGTAATCCGGCACCGGTAGGGCTTGCACTGATAGAGCATGAAGGGAAACTGGTCCTGATCCGCCGCAACGAAGACCCGCTCGCCACATATTGGGCACCTCCGGCCGGATACGTCGAATGCGGCGAGTCGGTACCCGAGGCCGTGAAGCGTGAGGCACACGAGGAGTGCGGGCTGGATATCGTGCTCGACGGCCTGGTCGACGTCTGTTCGCAGGCCGACGTCGAAGTGTTGATCGTCGTCTATCGCGCCCACTCCATCGGCGGGATCCTGAAAGCTGGCGACGATGCCAGCGAAGTCGGCCTGTTTCGGCCTCAAGACCTTCCGGTCCAGGCGTATCCGGCCACAGGCACCGTCACCGATCAATGGTTTTACCGCGTCATCGAGGACACTATCGCGCGATGGCGCGATCGTGTCCAGGACAATTCAACCGTAAGGAGAACAGAAAAATGATAGGCAATATCACCCCCACCCTGCCCGATAAGCTCTACGGCTACCTGCGCCCCGGAGCTCCGGCCCTGATGCTCACCACCGGGGTCGATGCTTACCCGACCTCGGCCTATACCTGGGTCGTCAGCCTCGATCACAAGCGCCTGCGCTTTGGCGTCGATGTCGGCGGCTCGGCCATGACGAATCTTGACCGCAGCGGCCAGGCTTCCCTGCAGATCATCGGCCCGGGTGACGTGAGCTATCTGGTCAAGGGAAGATCGCGGCGCATCAAGGAACGGATCGACGCGTCCGCACCGGCGTCGATCATGTTGTACGAGATGGACGTCATGGGTGCCAAGGACCAATCGTGGACCGGCGTCAGCACAACAGCGCTGATGTATGAATGGCCGGCCGAGCAGCGTGAAGCGATGCTCAAGATGGAACAGGCGGTGTACGCCGAAATGCGCGACTTCGCTGCTTGAGACCCATCAGGCGATGCCCATCGAATGAACCGCCAGGCTCCTGCCGACACGGTGATCTATGCCGTCGGCGACATTCATGGCCGGCTGGATTTGCTGGAGCGGATTCACCGCAACATCGCCGACGATGCTCAGCGGCGTGCCTCGCGACACAAACGGGTGATCTATCTCGGCGACTACGTCAGCCGTGGCGAAAATTCACGAGCGGTGGTGGATCTGGTGTGCGCGTGGCTGCCGCCTGGCTTCGAGCGAGTCATGCTGAAGGGCAACCACGAAGACCTGCTGCTGCGATTCCTCGGCGGCGAGCTCGACGCGGGGCGTCACTGGTTCGACTACGACGGCCTTGATGCACTTGCCGATTACGGCGTGGCCATTTCCGATCGCAAGCTTCGCGACGATGCCAGCGTGGAAGCGCTGCGAAAGCGCTTCGCGGCGGCGCTGCCACCTTCGCATCTTGAGTTCTTTCGCTCGCTGCGGGTAAGCCATCGCGCGGCCGACTACTTTTTTGTCCATGGCGGGGTACGTCCCGGCGTGCCACTTGAAATGCAGAACGATCGAGACTGTATGTGGATTCGCAAGTCCTTTCTCGACTCGGACGCCGAACACGGCGCCATTGTGGTGCACGGACACAGCATCAGCGCACAGCCGGAGGTGCGGCATAACCGGATCGGCATCGATACCGGCGCTTACCGCAGCGGCGTCCTCACCTGCCTGGTGCTGGATGGCGAGGGCCTTTCATTCCTTCAAACCGAACGTCTCTGACTGGCTCGGGACAAGCGTCGGTGCTTGCCGGCCCGCGAAGCGAAATTCCCGGCAGACAGAGTCAGCCATGGCGATCTGCATCAGGGTTTTATGATGGACAACAAATGATTTGACTTCCACCTTTTTTACATTTATTCTCTGTCATCAGTAGGGTTATTTAGCCTTGATTCATTTAGGGCTAAATCAACAGCACATGACGCGGAACCGCGGCGAAAATTGGAGGAGGAAATTCGTGACAATCAGTAGCGTTTCGCTGGTCATTGCCGGCAGCGGCGGCGCCGGAGTGGTCACCGCCGGTTCCCTGCTGCTCGACGCGGCGGCCAAGGCCGGCTGGTATGCCTTGATGAGCCGCTCTTCGGGGCCGCAGATCCGTGGCGGCGAAGCCGCCGCCATGCTGCGCTTCGCCACCGAACCGATCATGTCCCACGACGACAGCTTTCATCTGCTGATGGCAATCGACTGGGACAACATCACGCGTTTCTCGGCTGAAATTCCGCTGTCCGCCGACAGCCTGATCGTCGGCGATCCGGTCCACGGCGAAGCCCCCGCCGGACTGCTGGCTGGCCGCCCGCGCCAGGCCGCATTGCCGATGACGGACATCGCCGCAAAGATCGAGAACGGCCGACCCAACATGGTCGCGCTGGGCGCCATCGCCGCCCTGATCGGCCTGCCTGCCGACGCCATGCAAGCCGTCGTCGAAGACAACCTGAAGCGCAAGGGCCAGGCCGCGATTGATGCCAGCATGTCAGCCTTCCATGCCGGCTTCGCCGCCGCGGCCGACCTGCCCGCGATACCCAAACTGCCGGCGGTATCCGCCACCAGCGGCCCGCGCTGGAGCATCACCGGCAACGAGGCCACCGGCCTCGGCGTGATTCGCGGCGGCGTGCGCTTTGTCGCCGCCTACCCGATCACGCCCGCCACCGAAGTGCTGGAATGGCTGGCCCCCTCGCTGGCCAAGGTCGGCGGCATGCTGGTGCAGGCCGAGGACGAACTGGCCTCGATCAACCAGATCATCGGCGCCTCCTACGGCGGCGTGCCGGCGATGACCGCCACTTCCGGCCCCGGCCTGTCGCTGATGATCGAATCGCTGGGCCTGGCGGTCGCCGCCGAAGTGCCGCTGGTGGTGGTCGACGTGATGCGCGTCGGCCCCTCGACCGGCATCGCCACCAAATCGGAGCAAAGCGACCTCAACATCGCGGTGTACGGCCTGCACGGCGATGCGCCGCATATCGTGGTTGCTGCCAACTCGGTGCCCGACTGCCTGTTCACCACGCAATGGGCCGTGCATCTGGCGGAAGCCATGCAGGTGCCGGCCATCGTCCTCACCGACCAGGCCATGGGCCAGGCCCGCGCCATCCTGCCCAAGCCGGCGGAACTGGCCTTTATCGGCCAGCGTGAAACCGCCAAACAGGCCGTCGAAGGCCAGCGCTACAAGCGCTACGCTATCACCGGCTCCGGTGTCTCGCCGATGGCGATTCCCGGCGCACCCGGCCTCACCCACACCGCCGACGGGCTGGAGCACAACGAGTTCGGCACGCCGTCCTCGCAGGCCTCGGACCACCAGGCGCAGATGGACAAGCGCAACCGCAAGCTGACCCAGTTCAACTACGGCGACCACTGGGCCGACATCGAGGACTCGGAAGTCGGCGCCGGCGACACGGCGATCATAACCTGGGGTTCCTCGACCGGACCGGCGCGCGAAGCCCTGCGCCGCCATGCCGCGGCCGGCGGCAAGGCGCGGCTGATTTCGGTGCGCCTGATCGCGCCGGTACAGCCGGAAAAGATGGCGGCAGCGCTCGCCGGCATCAAGCGCGCCGTGGTCGTCGAGCAGTCGCACAGCGGGCAGTTTTACCGCATGTTGCGTGCCTTCTACGACCTGCCGGCTGAAACGGTTTCGCTGCACCAGGGCGGCCCGCTGTCCTTTGGTCCCGGCCAGATCCTCGAACAACTCACCACCCGGAGCGCATGATGGAAGCCGTCGCGCAGAAATACAAAGCCAAGGACTACAAGTCCGACCTGAAGCCGATCTGGTGTCCCGGTTGCGGCGATTACACCGTACTGAATTCGATCACCCGCGCCCTGGCGGAACTCGCCCTGCCGCCGGAAGAAGTCGCCGTCGTCTCCGGCATCGGCTGCTCCTCGCGGATTCCCGCCTACACCAGCGTCTATGGCTTCCACGGCGTGCATGGCCGCGCCCTGCCGGTCGCCACCGGCTTGAAGCTCGCGCGTCCCGACCTGACGGTGCTGGTCACCGGCGGCGACGGCGACGGCTTCTCGATCGGCGGCAACCATTTCCTGCATGCCTGCCGGCGCAACGTCGACCTGACCTACATCGTCATGGACAACCAGGTCTATGGCATGACCAAGGGCCAGGCTTCGCCGACCACCGCGCCCGACTGGGAAGGCAGCAAGCTGACGCCGGAAGGCACCGGCATCAACCCTTTCCAGCCGCTGGTGGTGGGGCTCGCCTCCGGCGCCAACTTCATCGCCCGGGTCTCCGCCAGCGACCCGATCAACATGGCGCAGATCATCGTAGAGGCGATCCGCCATCCCGGCTTTTCGCTGGTGCAGGTGCTCAGCCCCTGTGTCACCTTCCGCCCGGAGCAGGCCGAATGGCGCGACATCGTGCGCACCGCCGTGGTCGACTACACCGACGACGCCGCACGCGCCGCGCGGCGCCTGATGACCGACGACGGCTTCAACGTCGGCAAGGTCCTGTTCAAGGGCAGCCGGCCGCCCTTCCGGCCGGAGTTCGAACATACCGACGGTTCCGTGGCGGAACTCGAGGCGAGGTTCGCGCTATGAGCAATGAATTGCAAGGCGCCGACGCCATCAATACCCTGCCCGAACTGCTGGCGCATGCGCTGGCCATGGAAACCGAAGCCACCGAACGTTACGGCGAACTGGCCGACCAGATGGAGACGCACCGCAAGGCCAAGGTCGCGGCGATCTTCCGCCGCCTGGAAAAGGAAGAACAAGCACATCTGGTCGAGCTCACCCACATGTGCAGCAAATACGAACTGCCGCATTACGCGCCCTGGGATTACAAGTGGAACACCGGCGAAAGCCCCGAGGCGATCGACATCGGCAAGGTCAGCTACCGCATGTCGGTGCGCGGCGCCGTGGAACTGGCGCTGGTGCACGAACGGCGCGCCTGCGACTTCTACGCCGGCATCGCGCAGCGTGCCACCGACGACGAGGTGCGCATCCTCGCCAGCCAGTTCGCTGCCGAGGAACGCGAGCACATCGGCTGGCTGGAATCCTGCCTCGCCGATTGCGGCCCGGACGACGCCGCGATCGACGACCCCGATCCGCCGCTGAGCCAGGAATAGCACACACCAAACTTCAAACGAGGGGAATACACATGGCACTCTTGATCAACGACCTTTGCATCGCCTGCGACGTCTGCCTGGCCGCCTGCCCGAACAAGGCCATCACGGCGGGCGAGGACATCTTCACCATCGACCCTGACCTGTGCACCGAATGCGTCGGACACCACGCCGTATCCCAGTGCGTCAAGGTCTGTCCGGTACGCGCTTGCGTTGCCGATCCGGACCACAAGGAAAGCAAGGACGAGCTGCAGGCCAAGTACGAGCGCCTCAAGGCGCTGAAGGCCGCCTGAGCACAAAACCAGTAAAACAAGGTCGCCCCGAGGCGACGAACCGGAGGAGCAGCAAATGGGAATCAGGGAAAAGCTGGAGCGACTCGTCGCGCGCATGCATGACACGCCGCAATACAACTCGCAGGGCGCAGTCCTGTTCGTCGACCTGGAACAGCGCAAGACGCTGAAGAAGTATTTGCCGATCGAAGTGCTGAAGAACTTCCTCGGCGGACGCGGCGCCAACATGTGGCTGCTGTACAACCTGATCGAAGAGGAGCGCGCAGCGCTCGATCCCGAGATTCCGCTGATCTTCGGCTCCGGCGTGCTCACCAGCAGCATGCCTTCGGCCACGCGCGGAAACATCACCAGCAAGTCGCCCGACAGCTACGCGATCCTCGATGCCAACGCCGGCGACTACTTTCCCTCCTTCCTGCGTTGCCACGGCTACGATCACATCGTGCTCTACGGCCGCGCCGCGGCCTGGACCCTGCTCAAGATTGCTTACGACGCCGTCGAGTTCGTCGATGCCGCACCCTATGTCGGCCTCGACAACCTCGACATGGCCGCCGCCATCGAGCGCGACTACCACTGCGTCGAGCGCGAGGACATGGCGCTGGCGCGCATCACCAGCTCTGGCGAGAACCAGGTGCTGTGCAGCGGCATCATGGGCGGTATCAAGGCGATCTGGGCGCGCGGCGGCGGCGGCGCCAAGATGGGCTCGCTCAAGCTCAAGGGCATCATGCTTCACGGCGCGCCGAGGGAACTGCAGCCGGTGCAGCCGATGGCCAAGTACAACAAGGTGATCGGCAAGAAGATCATCGGCACCAGCGTGATCAAGAACGCGCTGAAGATGGTCGGCACTCCCTTCCTTTACAAGCCCAGTCGCGTTCTCTGCGCACTGGGCACCAAAAACAACCAGCAGACCAGCTGGAAGCCGACGCTGGACGCGGACAACTTCGACCCCTACCGCCCTGGCATGGACGGCTGCTACCTCTGCCCGGTGCATTGCCGCAACCAGAACGACATGACCCCCGGCGCCGAGAGCGGCTGGGGCGCCGCGGCGCTCAAGGGACTTACCGGCAACGCCAGCTACGACAAGGCGCAGGCCGAGGTCGAGCACGGCAAGCAGCGCACCTACAACGGCATCCACAACGACGGCAAGTTCGACCAGTACGACAAGGGCGACGGCCCCGAGTACGTCACGGTCGGCAAATTCGGCCCGATGATCGGCATCAGCGAGCCGGAGCAGGTGCTGCGCCTCAACAACATCCTCAACGACCTCGGCCTCGACTCGGCGTCAACCGGCAGTTCCATCGCCTGGGCCATGGAGCTCTACCAGCGCGGCATCATCACGCAGAAGGAAACCGGCGGCCTCGACCTCACCTGGGGCAACTACGAACTCATCGAAAAGCTGCTGTTCATGACCGCGAAGCGCGAAGGCTTCGGCGACACCATCGCCGACTCGGCGCGCGCCGTCGAGCGCGGCAAGTATCCTCAGGAGGCGCTCGACTACCGCATGACGGTCAAGGGCCTGTTCCAGTCCGATCCGCACGATTCGCGCATCCTCAAGGCCTTGGCCCTTGGCCTCTCGGTCGCGACACGCGGCATGGATCACCTGAGAAACCGCGTCACGCTGGAAATCAACGCCCGCATCAATGACGATCCGGCGTTCAAGACGGCCTTGTACAACGGCACCGTGGCCGCGGCGCCAAATGCCTACGAAGGCAAGGAATATGCAGTCAGGAAGTGCGAGAACAACTACGCGGTAGGCGATTCTGTCGGCATGTGCCGCTTCAATACGAAACTCTTCAACTCGCCGACCCTGCCCGACCTCAACGACTTTGCCATCCAACTCACCTCGCTTACCGGTCAGACCTTCGTCGAGGAGGAACTCAACGAAATCGGCCGCAATGTCACCGGAATCGAGCGCATGCTGAACTTCCGCTTCGGCCTGCGCGCCAAGGACGACACTTTGCCAAAGCGCTGGTTCGAGGAAGCCCTGACGGAAGGTCCCTTCGCCGGCGAGAAGATCGAGCGCAAGGAATTCGATGGCATGAAGGCGCGTTTCTACGCGCTGACTGGCCTCAATGCCGAAGGCACTCCGGCAACGGAGTGGCACGAAAAGCTCTCGCGCCTGATTACGGGGTTCGCCGTGCGCGTCGAATTACCCAAGCCATTGCCTGGCGCGCCAGAACAGATATTAGTCATCGACGAAACGGTGGGCGACGTCACTGCGCTGCGCCGGGCCCTGCTGCGCAAGTTGCCGGAAGCGGCAGCGGATTTGAACGACAGTTCGTGGAACATCGCGGTCAACGGCAACATGGTTCTCTCAGGCGAAGGCACCGCTCACATTGCCAGCGGCGACCGCGTCACCCTAGTTCCCATCATCGCCGGCGGCTGAAACAACGCGCAATTCCATACAAGTCCCACCCAATCACGGTGAAACACATATGACCTACTTTGATGAAGCGACCGAAACCCTGCCGCGCGAACAGCTGGCGGCGCTGCAATTGGGCAAACTGCAGGCGATGATGACGGAACTGTGGGGTCGCAACGGCTTCTATACGAATAAGTGGAAAGCCGCCGGCGTTTCGCCCGCGGACATTCGCAGCATGAACGACCTGACGAAACTGCCCTTCACCAAAAAGGGTGAGCTAATGGATGATCAGGCCGCGCACGGCCCCTTCGGCAGCAACCTGACCTATCCGCTGGAAGCCTACGTGCGCATGCACCAGACCTCCGGTACCACCGGCGTGCCGCTGAAAGTGATGGACACCCACGAATCCTGGGACTGGTGGGGCCGCTGCTGGGGCCACGTATTGGCCGGGGCCGGTGTCACATCCTCCGACCGCCTGTTCATGGCCTTCGCCTTCGGTCCCTTCATCGGCTTCTGGGCCGCGGTCGAGGGCGCACGCAAGATCGGCGCCGTGATGATCCCCGGCGGCGGACGCGATTCCCAGCAGCGCCTGGAACTGATGCGCGAGGCCGGTGCCACGGTGCTGTGCTGTACTCCAACCTATGCCCTGCGCCTGGCCGAGGTCGCCCACGAAATCGGCTTCGATATAGGCGCAATTCCAATGAAAGCGACGGTGCACGCAGGCGAGCCCGGGGCCAACATTCCGGCGACCAAGCACCGCATCCAGGAAGCCTGGGCCGCCAAGTGCTTCGATCATGCCGGCGCTTCCGAAGTCGGCGCCCATTCCTTCGAATGCCATGTCCAGCCCGGTGGCACACATCTGATCGAAAGCGAGTACATCGCCGAAGTGATCAATCCGGTGAGCGGAGAGGCGGTTGCTCCCGGCGAACGCGGCGAACTGGTGATCACCAATCTCGGGCGCTGGGGCTTCCCGGTGATCCGCTACCGCACCGGCGACCTGGTACGGGTGAACCTCGACCGCTGCGAGTGTGGCCGTACCTCGCTGCGCTTCGAGGGCGGCATCCTCGGCCGCGCCGACGACATGGTCACGGTGCGCGGCGTCAATGTCTTCCCGGCCGGAGTCGAAAACATCATCCGCAAGTTTGCCGAGGTAGACGAGTTCCGCATCACGGTGAACAAGGTCAAGCAGATGGACGAGATGGACATCGAGGTCGAACTCTGCGAGGGC
>JAIOPW010000379.1 GCA_021413665.1 Rhodocyclales bacterium
GTGCAGGCTGCTGTTGGCGACCTTCGCCGCGTCCTGCAAGGTTTCGAGGCTGCGCGCGCCGATGCCGCGCGTCGGAAAATTCACCACGCGGGCGAAGGCGGTGTCGTCGTCGGTGTTGGCGATCAGGCGCAGGTAGGCCAGCGCATGCTTGATCTCGGCCCGTTCAAAAAAGCGCAGGCCGCCATAGACGCGGTAGGGCAGGCCTGCGTTGAACAGGGCGTGTTCCAGGGCGCGCGACTGGGCATTGCTGCGATAGAGCAGCGCGATCTCGGCGCGGGTGTGGCCGTCGCGCTGCAGGGCCTTGACCTCCTCGACGATCCAGCGCGCCTCGTCGCCCTCGCCATAGGATTCATGGATGCGGATCGGTTCGCCGCTGCCGGCCTCGGTCCACAGGTTCTTGCCCAGGCGCTGCGGATTGTTCTTGATGATGGCGTTGGCCGCGTCGAGGATGTTGCCGTGGGAGCGGTAGTTCTGTTCCAGGCGGATCAGGTTCGTGACCTTGAACTCGCGCTCGAAGTCGGCCATGTTGCCGACGTCGGCGCCGCGGAAGGCGTAGATACTCTGGTCGTCGTCGCCGACGCAGAACAGACAGCACCCACCCCCCGGCCCCCGCCCCGAGGGCAGGGGTGGCGACGGTTCGCCGTTGCGCGGCTCCGTGTCGAACGCTGCGCCGCCTTGGGACGGCACGGCGGCAGCGCGAGGCGCCCCTCCGGCCAACAGCTTCAACCAGCGATACTGAAGCTTGTTCGTGTCCTGGAATTCGTCGACCAGGATGTGGCGGAAGCGCTCCTGGTAATGCCGGCACAGCGGCTCGTTGCGCTCCAGCAGTTCGTAGGAGCGCAGCAGCAGTTCGGCGAAATCGACCACGCCTTCGCGCTGGCATTGCGCCTCGTAGGCTTCGTAGAGGCCGACGCGCTTCCGCGCCCAGTCGTCCCAGGCTTCGACCGACGCGGGGCGCAGGCCCTGCTCCTTCTGCGCGTTGATGAAGTGGCACAGCTCGCGCGGCGGGAACTTCTCGTCATCGACATTGAGCGACTTCAGCAGGCGTTTGACGGCCGACTGCTGGTCGGCCGAGTCGAGGATCTGAAACAATTGCGGCAGGCCGGCGTCGCGGTAATGCGCGCGCAGCAGGCGGTTGCACAAGCCGTGGAAGGTGCCGATCCACATGCCGCGCACGTTGATCGGCAGCATGCCGGCCAGCCGCGTCTGCATTTCCTTGGCCGCCTTGTTGGTGAAGGTCACGGCGAGGATGCCCTGCGGCGAAACCTGGCCGGTCGAGATCAGCCAGGCGATGCGCGTGGTCAGTACCCGTGTCTTGCCCGAACCGGCGCCGGCGAGGATCAGGGCGTGCACCGGCGGCAGGGTGACGGCCGCCAGTTGCGGCGGGTTGAGATGGTCGAGCAGGGAAGTCATGAATGACGGACCAAGTGAAGCATCGATTATATCGGCCGGCCCCGGTCGAGGCCCGCAAAAGTAAGCACTAACATTGCATCCCGCCCGCGGATTTTATGGGCTGAAACATGTATATTGCAACGCATCAAAAATTACTTCAATTAGAGTGATTCACCCATATCCGACCTGTAGAATGCGGCATGCTGCAATGCAACACATTGCGTGCAAGACGGATTGCCTCGCGCTCTGCGCGCCGGGAATTCCGCTTTGCGGGCCGGCGATAAGGCCGGGGGGGTCCGAAGTACAGGAGAACACCATGACCATGAATCCGAAGACACCCAAACTGCTGCCGTGGCTGGCGAAGAAGGCCGGCATCACCGAACGCCGGGCGACCACGCTATGGCTCGATGCCGAACGCTGGGCCGGGCACCGCGCCGCACCCGGCTCGGCCGATTACTTCAAGCTGGCGGTCGATCGCCTGCTGGAACTGGTGGCGGCCGAATCGCTGCGCGAAGACGCGGCTTCCTTCGGCTGGCGGCCGTGGGCGCGTGCCCAGGCGCGATTGTGGGCGGTCTCGATGCAAGTGGCTCATCAGGGCGCGGCCCTGAGCGCCCGCGGCTGGCGGCTGATCGGATCAGCCGCCCGGCTGGACCAACCCGGTTAGCGCATCACGCGCGGCTTGAGTTCGGTGGCCGCCTTCAGGCGCGCCGCCGCGACTTCGGCTTCGGCCGCGCTGGCAAAGCCGGTCAGCACCACGTCGTAACTCCAGGCCTCCGCTTCCGCTTCGCGCGGTTTGATGCGCGCGGCAAAGCCCGCGTCACGTGCCTGGTCGTAGATCTCCAGCGCGGCGGCTTCGTCGCCCGCCGATCCGGCCAGTACCCGCCACTTGCCCTTCCGCTGCGACGCGCCGTCGCCGGCAAGGATGTCGGTTTGCCGCGCCAGCTTGACGAACGTTTCCATATCCAGTGGCTTGACCTCGGCGACCTTGCCCGACGGTGCGTCGTAATAGCTCATGGCCTGGCCCATCTCGGTGACCTGTCCGGCGCGCGTGATGTCGATGCGGCCTTCGAGCAGGGCAACCAGGTCGCCGTCCTTGTCGGTCTTGCCCCAGACATCGGTGCCGCGTATGCCGATCGTCGCCGTGCCGACGCGGATCGAAACCTCCCGTGAGCGCGCCTTGGCGAACTTGCCGGTGGTGAAGCGGAAAGCGCCCGCCAGGACGTCCAGCGCACCACGGAACGATTTTTCCGGCCGCAGGCTGCGCGTGTGGAAGCTGAAGCTCGCGCCTTCGCCGAGCTTGACCCGGCTGCCCTCGGCCAGCATCAGGTAGGCGCGCGCGCCGGCACCGGTACGCACCACATCGCCGCTCTTCAATTCCATGCCCGCGGCCAGCGCGACGGTCATGCCGTCACGATCGCGCCAGGCGGGGGATTGCACGGCGTCCACGGTGGCGGCCGCCGCCGCGAACACCGGCGCCGACAACAGCATTGCGAGGGAGGCGAGCACAGCGAAAAGCCGGTTGAAGCGCAGCATGCCAATCCTTTCGGTCAGAGGCGGCGGGTATAATTCCACCCTTCGCCAGTACTCAAAACAGACGCCCCGGCCATGCAGGAAAAATACCTTCCGACAGAAATCGAGCGGGCCGCACAGGCCCACTGGAACACCAGGCAGACCTTCCGCGCCGTTGCTGATGCGAGTTCGCCAAACCCGAGGCCGAAGTACTACTGTCTGTCGATGTTCCCCTACCCGTCGGGCAAGCTGCACATGGGGCACGTGCGGAACTATACCATCGGCGATGTGCTCTCCCGCTACCACCGCATGAAGGGCTACAACGTCCTGCAACCCATGGGCTGGGACGCCTTCGGCCTGCCGGCCGAGAACGCCGCGATGCAGAACAGGGTGCCGCCGGCAAAATGGACCTGGGACAACATCGCCTACATGAAGAAACAGCTCCAGTCGCTGGGTTTCGCCCTCGACTGGGAACGCGAACTGGCGACCTGCGCGCCCGAGTATTACAAGTGGAACCAGTGGCTGTTCCTGCGCATGCTCGAAAAAGGTGTCGCCTACAAGAAGACCCAGGTCGTGAACTGGGACCCGGTGGACCAGACCGTGCTCGCCAACGAACAGGTCATCGAAGGCCGCGGCTGGCGCACCGGCGCGCTGGTCGAAAAGCGCGAGATCCCCGGCTACTACCTCGCCATCACCAAATACGCCGACGAACTGCTCTCGGCGCTCGACACGCTGCCGGGCTGGCCCGAGCGGGTCAAGACCATGCAAGCCAACTGGATCGGCAAGAGCACCGGCGTGCGCTTCGCCTTTCCCTACGCGTTGGACGGCAGGCAAGAGAAACTGTGGGTATTCACCACGCGCGCCGACACCATCATGGGCGTCACCTTCTGCGCCGTCGCCGCCGAACATCCGCTGGCGACGCACGCCGCGAAGAACAACCCCGGGCTCGCTGCGTTCATCGACGAATGCAAGCACGGCTCGGTGATGGAAGCCGACATGGCGACCATGGAAAAGAAGGGCATGCCGACCGGCATTTTTGTCGATCACCCGCTGACCGGCGAGAAGGTCGAAGTCTGGGTCGGCAACTACGTGCTGATGAGCTACGGCGAAGGCGCCGTGATGGCGGTGCCGGCGCATGACGAACGCGATTTCGAGTTTGCGAAGAAATACGGCCTGGCGATCAAGCAGGTCATCGCCGTCGAAGGCGAGACTTTCTCGCTCGATGGCTGGCAGGAATGGTATGCCGACAAGCAACGCGGCACGTGCGTGAATTCCGGCAAGTACGACGGGCTGGGCTTGGAGGCCGCCACCGCCGCCATCGCCGCCGACCTTTCTGCCCGCGGCCTCGGTGCCACCCAGGTGCAGTACCGCCTGCGCGACTGGGGCGTTTCGCGCCAGCGCTACTGGGGCTGCCCGATCCCGCTGGTCCATTGCGACGCTTGCGGTACGGTGCCGGTACCCGACGACCAGTTGCCGGTCACGCTGCCGGAAGACTGCGTGCCCGACGGTTCCGGCAACCCGCTGGCGAAACGCGCCGATTTCGTCGATTGCGCCTGCCCCAAGTGCGGCAAGCCGGCCAAGCGCGAAACCGACACCATGGATACCTTCGTCGACTCGTCGTGGTACTACGCGCGCTACTGCGTCGATCCGGCGACGCGCGCGGCGAACTCGGCGATGGTCGATGCCGGCAGCAACCACTGGATGCCGGCCGACCAGTACATCGGCGGCATCGAACACGCGATCCTGCACCTGCTCTACTCGCGCTTCTGGACCAAGGTGATGCGCGACCTGGGGCTGGTCAGCTACGACGAGCCCTTCGCCAACCTGCTGACGCAGGGCATGGTGCTCAACCACATCTTCTCGCGCCGCACCGACAAGGGCGGCATCGAGTATTTCGCTCCCGAGGAAGTCGACCTGAAGCGCGACGAAGGTGGCCATGTCGTCGGCGCAACGTCGAAGGCCGACGGCCAGCCG
>JAIOPW010000085.1 GCA_021413665.1 Rhodocyclales bacterium
CGGCGCGGATCGCCGCCCCGGCACGGCGGATCTTCTCCAGCTCAGCCAGCACCGACGCGCTTTCGGCGTCGCGGCCACGACTGTAAAAGGC
Source organism: Rhodocyclales bacterium (assembly GCA_021413665.1). Taxonomy (GTDB): domain Bacteria; phylum Pseudomonadota; class Gammaproteobacteria; order Burkholderiales; family Rhodocyclaceae; genus Sulfuritalea. Next base: position 92 of record JAIOPW010000085.1, read on the forward strand.
GTGGGCATATGGCCCGGTGTGGATCTCACAGACACGCACGCCGATGCGCGCCGCCGCCTCCACCTGCGGCAGTTCGGCATCGATGAAGACGCTGGTGACGATGCCTGCATCGCCGAGCCGGGCGACGACGTCCTTCAGGCGCGCTTCCTGCCCCGCCACATCCAGCCCGCCCTCGGTGGTGATCTCGTGACGACCTTCCGGCACCAACATCGCCATTTCCGGCTTGACCTGGCATGCGATGCCGACCATTTCGTCGGTCGCGGCCATTTCCAGATTCAGCTTGATGTGCGTCAGCTCACGCAGGCGCCGCACGTCGTGATCCTGGATGTGGCGACGGTCTTCGCGCAGATGCACGGTGATACCGTCGGCACCGCCGAGATGCGCCTCGACCGCCGCCCAGACCGGATCGGGTTCGTGGGTCTTGCGCGCTTCGCGCACCGTTGCGACGTGGTCAATATTTACGCCCAGTTCTATCATGCTGCCTCCGCTAGGATTGGCGATTGGATCACAGTTCCTGCAATTCGATGAATACCCGCCGCGATTGCAGCGGTTTGCCCCCCAGGTGGTGCGCGATCAGGGTCCGCATCAGGCGTCGGCTTTCGCGCCGCGTGCGCGGGTCGGAGTAGTCGTCGGCAGCCATGTCGAGCAGGGTCTTGCCGCATATCGCCGCCGTCTCGTCAGCGCCAGCGCCCTGCGTCCCCGTGGGAACTTTTCTGACCGGGCCGCGCTCGATCAGGTAGTTGTATTCGACGTCCGGGACCACCGGCCGCCCGGTTTCCATATCCACGTCGAGCGTCAGGCCGTAGCCGAGCTCCTTGAGCAGCGCCTTCTCGAAGCGGCGCAGTTCCGGCGCGTCGTCGCTGCCCGCCGCGAGCGCGCGCAAGGCGGCGGCATAGGCGTCGAACAGGGCGACATGGGCATCCTCGCGGGGCAGCATCTTCAGCAGCAGTTCGTTCAGGTAGTAACCCAGCAGCAGGCAGCGTCCGCCCAGCAGCGGCATGCCGCCCAGCCATTCGGCCCGGGCCAGTGTCTTGACTTCGCCGCCGCCGAACCAGCCGAGCTCGAGCGGCTGGAAGGACATCAGCAGGCCGCGCATGGCCGACCGCGGACGACGCGCGCCGCGCGCCAACAAAGGCACGCGGCCATGCTCGCGAGTGAAGACGTCGACCACGAGGCTGGTCTCGCTGTAGGGATGAAGATGCAGGACGTAGGCCGCTTGGCCGTCTACGCGCTTGCCACTCACGACGTCAGTCGTACCCGAGGGACTTCAACGCCCGTTCGTCGTCGGCCCAGCCGCCCTTGACCTTGACCCAGGTTTCGAGCCAGACCTTGCCGCCGAACAGGGTTTCCATTTCCTTGCGGGCATCGGTCGAGATGCGCTTCATGCGCTCGCCACCCTTGCCGATGACAATCGCGCGGTGGCCCGCACGATCGACGATCACTGCGGCATGGATGCGGCGCAGGTCGCCCTCCTGCTCGAACTTCTCGATTTCAACCGCGATGCCATAGGGCAGTTCTTCACCAAGGTTGCGGAACAGCTTTTCGCGCAGGATTTCCGAGGCCATGAAACGCTCGGAGCGGTCGGTAATGTCGTCGGCGGCGAAGACCGGATCGCCTTCCGGCAGATAGGCAGCGACCGTGCGTAACAATTCATCCGTGCCCAGTCCCTTTTCGGCCGACAGCGGCACCAGATCGGCAAACTCGTGCAGGGCCGAAACCTTGGCCATGAATGGCAGCAACTCGGACTTGTCGACAAGGCGGTCAATCTTGTTGATTACCAGCACCACCGGAGTATCGGCCGGCAACATGCGCAGGATCTCGCTCTCGCCCGAGCCCCAGTTGCCCGCTTCGACCACCAGCAGGATCACATCGACGTCGGCGAAGGTCGAGGTCACGCTGCGGTTCATCAGACGGTTCAGTGCGTTCTTGTGCGCCATCTGAAAGCCTGGCGTATCGACGAAAACGAACTGCGCATCGTCCGTGGTCAACACGCCATGAATTCGATGCCGCGTGGTCTGCGCCTTTTTCGAGGTAATGCTGACCTTGGCGCCGACCAGACGGTTGGTCAGCGTGGATTTGCCAACGTTGGGACGGCCGATGATCGCCAGGTAGCCGGTACGAAATCCCGGGGTCACGGCTTGATCTCGCCAAGAGCCCGCAATGCGGCCTGCTGTTCCGCAATGCGGCGGCTGCCGCCATTGCCCGTGCTGCGGATCCCCAGGTCGGCAATGACGCACTCCACCTCGAATTCCTGCGCATGCGCCTCGCCGTGCGTCGCCAGCAGACCGTAGCGTGGCAAAGGCAGGCGCCGCCCCTGTAGCACCTCCTGCAAGGCGGTTTTCGGGTCCTTGCCGGCGTCGCTGGGATCGATGCGGCTCATCGCCGCCTCGTAAAGCAGTTCGACCGCAGCCCGCACGGCGTCGAACCCGGCATCGAGATAGATCGCGCCAAAAACCGCCTCGAGCGCGTCGGCAAGAATCGAGGGGCGCTGGGCACCACCACTTTTCAGCTCGCCCTCACCCAGTTGCAGCAATTCACCGATACACAACTTACGGGCGATGTCGGCGAGGGTTTCCTGCCTCACCAGACTCGCGCGCAGCCGGGATAGTTCGCCTTCCTTCAGTGCGGGAAAGCGGTTGTAAAGCGCGCCGGCGATGGCACAGTTGAGCACCGAGTCGCCAAGGAACTCCAGACGCTCGTTGTGGGGAGAGCCGAAACTGCGGTGGGTAAGCGCCTGACGCAACAACTCCGGTCGACCGAAGCGGTGGCCGAGCGCCGCCTCCAGGCGCTGCGGTTTCATTGCTTCGCTGCGCTGCTGCCCTCGAAGTCGAAGACCAGGCTAAGGTTGCCGAACAGCGGTATCTTCTTGGTGTACTCGAAGGAAATTACCAACTCGCCCGCTTCCTTGGTCACTTCGAGATCCTGCGCCGAAATACTCTTGATTTCGTCTATGTCGGCGCGCCGGGCAAAGGCCGCCCGTACCTGTGGCACGGACGCCTCCTTGAGGCTGGTATCGGTAGCCGTCGCCTTGACCGCCTTCACGACCTTGCCGTACTCGATCCAGTCCGGCAACACCTTCATCGCCAGCAGCGCCACCAGGGCAACAATCACACCGCCGATCATGACACCGTTCAGGCTGAAGCCACGCTGAAGTTTCATGTTGCCCCCTAACGAAACGAGCCGATCCGTTTCAGATCGCTGAAATTGAACCAGATAAAAAACGCCTTGCCGACAAGGTTTTCGTCAGGAACGAAGCCCCAGAAGCGGCTGTCCTGTGAATTGTCGCGGTTGTCGCCCATCATGAAATAGTGCCCGGCAGGAACCTCGCAATCCACACCTTCGCTATTGTAGTGACATTTCTCGCCATGCGGAAAACGGACGATCTGCTGCACATAGGAAGGCGCGTCTGCTTCGACCAGGATGTGATGTTCGACGCTACCCAGGGTTTCCATGAAGCGCGGGGTATAGAACAGGCGATCCCGATCAAGGTAGTCCTCGACCTTCTTTTGCGCGATTTCCTGGCCGTTGATGGTCAGCTTCTTGTTGCGATAGGCAATCTTGTCTCCGGGCAGGCCGATCACGCGCTTGATGTAGTCGAGCGACGGATCGGGCGGATAACGGAATACCATCACATCACCGCGCTGTGGTGAACCGACGTCGAGGATCTTCTTGTTGATTACCGGAATCCTTACTCCGTAGGTGTATTTGTTGACCAGGATGAAATCACCCACCAGCAGGGTCGGGATCATCGATCCGGAAGGTATCTTGAAAGGCTCGACCAGAAAGGAACGCAGAAGGAACACCGCAAGGATGACGGGGAAGAAGCTGCCGCCGTATTCCACCCACCAGGGATCCTTGGCGTCTGCGGGGCGCCGCTTGCGCGCGTAGAAGTGGTCAAAGGCCCAGACCACGCCGGTGGCGACGACGAGCAGGAACAGGATCAGAGCAAAGTTCATTTATCCCCCACGCGCAGCACGGCCAGGAAGGCCTCCTGCGGAATTTCGACACTGCCGACCTGCTTCATGCGCTTCTTGCCGGCCTTCTGTTTTTCCAGCAGCTTCTTCTTGCGCGTGATGTCGCCGCCGTAGCACTTGGCCAGCACATCCTTGCGCATGGCCTTGACATTCTCGCGGGCGACGATGGTCGAGCCGATCGCCGCCTGGATCGCCACGTCGTACATCTGGCGCGGAATCAGCTCGCGCATCTTGGCCGCCAGTTCGCGGCCACGATACGGCGCGTTGGCGCGATGCACGATCAGCGACAGGGCATCCACCTTGTCGCCGTTGATCAGAACGTCGAGCTTGCACACGTCGGCGGCGCGGTATTCCTTGAACTCGTAGTCGAGCGAGGCGTAGCCGCGCGAAACGGACTTCAGCTTGTCGAAGAAATCCATCACCACTTCGGCCATCGGCATGTCGTAGGTCAGTTGCACCTGGCGGCCGTGATAGGCCATGTTCACCTGCGAGCCGCGCTTGCTTTCGCACAGCGTGATGACCGAGCCGAGATACTCCTGCGGCACGAATATCTTGGTGGTGATGATGGGCTCGCGGATTTCCTCCATCTTCTGGACTTCCGGCAGCTTGGCCGGATTTTCCACCTGGATGGTGCTTCCGTCACGCATCAACACTTCGTACACCACGGTCGGCGCGGTGGTGATCAGGTCTTGGTCGAACTCGCGCTCCAGCCGCTCCTGCACGATTTCCATGTGCAGCAGGCCGAGGAAGCCGCAGCGGAAGCCGAAGCCGAGCGCCTGCGAAACTTCCGGCTCGTAGTGCAGCGAGGCGTCATTGAGCTTGAGTTTCTCCAGCGAGTCGCGCAATGAATCGTACTGGTTGGATTCGATCGGATAGAGGCCGGCGAAGACCTGCGATTTGATTTCCTTGAACCCCGGTAGCGCCTGGACGGCTCGCCGGTCGACCGTGGTCACCGTGTCGCCCACCTTGGCTGCGTCGAGTTCCTTGATGCCGGAAATGATGAAACCGACCTCACCGGCGCGCAACTCGCTGCGCGTAACCGACTTGGGCGTGAACACGCCGACCTGTTCGCACAGGTGCTGGGAGCCTTCCGCCATCAGCAGCAGTTTGTCCTTGGCGCGCACCGTGCCGTCGACGACGCGCACCAGCATCACAACGCCGACGTAGTTGTCGAACCAGGAATCGATGATCAGCGCCTTCAAGGGCGCCGCCGGGTCGCCCTTGGGTGGCGGGATGCGGGCGATGACTGCTTCGATGACGTCATCGACGCCGAGGCCGGTCTTGGCCGAGCAAAGGATCGCCTCGGTGGCATCGATGCCGATCACGTCCTCGATTTCCTGGCGGGCGTTGTCGGGATCGGCGGCCGGCAGGTCGATCTTGTTCAGCACAGGCACCACGTCGACACCGAGTTCGATCGCCGTGTAGCAATTCGCCACGGTCTGCGCCTCGACCCCCTGTGAAGCATCAACCACCAGCAGCGCACCTTCGCAGGCCGAAAGCGAGCGACTCACCTCGTAGGAGAAGTCCACGTGCCCCGGCGTGTCGATCAGGTTCAGGTTGTAGGTCTTGCCATCGCGGGCAACGTAGCTCAAGGCCGCCGTCTGCGCCTTGATGGTGATGCCGCGCTCGCGTTCGATGTCCATCGAGTCGAGCACCTGCGCCTCCATCTCGCGATCGGACAAACCGCCGCAGCGATGGATGATGCGATCGGCCAGGGTGGATTTACCGTGGTCGATGTGGGCAATGATGGAGAAGTTTCTGATGTGGTCCATGGAGGCAATAAAAAAGGCGCTCTTTCAAACTCTTGAGCACCCTGGAGACCCGGAAGCAAGGGTCGGGATTTTAGCGGATAGTGCCCAAATACTCACGCACTTTCGCCTTGTCCAGGAAGTAATGGCAGAGTTCGCGCCCTTCGCCATCGACCAGAACCGGTACCCGCTCGTTGTACTTCGCTTCAAGTTCCGGATCCGCGTCGACATCGAGCACTTCGATCTCGAAATACGGCACACCGTACTGGCGGCGCAGCGCTTCCAGCGCCGCCAGCATGTCGTGGCACAGGTGGCAGTAGTTGCGACTGAAAAGCCGCAACCGCCACGTCTGCAAAGGCCTATTTATCGGCCAAGCCCTTGATGGTAATGAAGGTCTGCGAGTCGCCGCGACGCACGAGCAAGGTGATGGTCGCACTCTTTTCCACCCCCTGAAGCAGGTCATTGAACTGCGACAAGGACTTGACGTCGACCTGACTGCCTTTGCTGATCATCGACAGGATGATGTCACCGGATCGCAGTTCGGTTCGCGTACCACCATTTCTGACTTCCTCGACGATCAATCCGTGCTGTATGCCAAGCGCCTTTTTCTGCTCTATCGTCGGCACCACCAGTACCAACCCAAGCCTGTTGGCCGAGGGCTCGGAGGACTTGCCGCTGCGGCTGGCTGCGCGCGCCGCACTCTCGTCGTCGGGTATTTCGCCGACAGTCGCGCTCAGGTCGCGAGACGCACCCTTGCGCCAGACCTGAACCGCAACCTTGCTGCCGGGCCGGGTTGCTCCCACCATCCGTGGCAAGTCAGCGGATTCTCCGACCGCCTTGCCGTCGAACTTCAGGATGACATCACCGACCTCGATACCCGCCTTGTCGGCGGCTGCCCCCTTTTCTACCGAAGCGACAAGCGCACCCTGCGGCTTTCCGAGGTTGAATGACTCGGCCAGTTCCTTGCTGACCTCCTGGATGCCTATGCCGAGCCGGCCGCGAGTGACCTTGCCCTTGGCCTTCAACTGACCCTGGATGTCCATCGCCAGGTCAATCGGAATCGCAAAGGACAAGCCCATGGAGCCGCCCGACCGGGAATATATCTGGGAATTGATGCCGACCACTTCACCCTTCATGTTGAACAGCGGTCCGCCCGAATTCCCCGGATTGATCGCCACGTCGGTCTGGATGAATGGCACGTAATTCTCTTGCGCCAGCGATCGGCCCTTGGCGCTGACTATGCCCGCGGTAACGGTATTCTCGAAACCGAAGGGCGAGCCGATTGCGACCACCCATTCGCCGACCTTCAACCTGGCCGAGTCGCCCAGCCTCGCCACCTGCAAGTTGCCTGCTTCGATCTTGATCAACGCCACATCGGTGCGCTTGTCGGCGCCCAATACCTTGGCCTTGAACTCGCGCTTGTCGGTGAGCTTGACCAGCACTTCGTCCGCGCCATCCACTACATGGGCATTGGTCAGAATATGGCCTTCGGCGCTGATGATGAATCCGGAGCCCAGCGAACGGCTCTTGAATTCTTGCGGAACCCCGGGAACATTCGGGATCTGGCCCGGAAAGAATCGACGCAGGAACTCCTGCGCCGCTTCGTCTCCCTCGAACTGGAACGGGTGACCGCCACGGCGGCCCTTGATGACCTGGGTGGTGCTGATATTCACCACCGTCGCACCCTGTTTTTCGACCAGTTCGGTAAAGTCGGGCAGATCGCGAGCCTGTGTCTGGAACGAAAAAATGGAGGAGAAAACGACTGCGATCACGATGAGAAATTTCTTCATGACTGTTCCTTGAAAACGACTTCCTTGGTTTGAAGTTGCAACGAATACAGACTGCTGTCGCGCCTTGCGCGAATTTCAATGAGGCGCAGCAAAACCAGGCCGCAGGCAAGCCCGGCAAACATTCCAATCACAGCCCACAAGTCGCCGGCGGCGGACTGTCCGATGGAGGCACCGCCTATGGCCAGCAGTACCGGCAATACATAGGAGGCCAGCGAAGCACGCCAGACCGTGCCATCCGCCACATTCAGGCTGACGCGGTCGCCCACACGCACTCCGGTGGGCTTGTCCAGTCGGTAGCGGCGCGGTCCTGCACTGAGCCCGAGCAGACCGTCCTGGCAAACCTCGGTGCTCTTGCAACTGCCGCAAGCGGGAGCGCGACCGGGCACTTCAACCCATACCTCGCCTGCTGTAACTTCCACCACCACTGCGTCGCACCGACTCATTTGCGCCTCCGCTCGATCCCATCACCAAGCCGCTTCACGGCCAATGCCGGCACCTCGCCCATGACCACCAGTCGATGCGCGCCCAATTGCCGCCGATACACATTCACCGGGCCAACCGTCGCCTGTGCCTCGGCTTCATCGCCCGAACCGCCAGGCTCGATAAACACCGAGATGGACGCCAGACCGTCGGAAAACACCACATGCAGGCTTTCCGGAGTTTCAGGGGTCGCCTGTCGCCTCATGGTCGCCACCTTCCGGAATCCTGGCAGCGTTGTGCGGAAATTCCAGGCCACGTCCTCGGGCTTCATCTCGGTCGCCCGCACCTGCTGCACGCGCACGCGTTCGCTGTCGAAGCGCGGCTTCAATGCGCCATGTTCGAGCGGGCCGCCGATCTTGACTTGCGTGAACGCAAAGGATTCAAGCGTCTCGCCGCGGTCGCCAATGAGATTGGCCTTCAGCAGCAAGCCGCTGGCGGCATCCATCCAGAACTCATGCCCATATCGGAAGCCGTCGCGCGGTTCGAGCAGGACTGCCCGACTCTTTACCCCGGCCACACGCCCATGTCCGCCGCCGCGAATTGCATAGTGCTCGGGCAAACTGCCCAGACCCGCAGGCAGCAAAGCCGGAAATCCACGCTGGCTCGCGCGATTCTCGATAATGACGAGCTTTTCCTCCGGGAAGAAACACCGGACTTCGCTCCCCGAACGCAGCACCTCGCGCGGACTGCCGTCAAGCGCCTCGATGCGCTCGACTTCCAGCCCGTCGCTCAGCGAATGAGCGATGCGAGAGGTATCCACCTTGCCGCCGCTGCGATAGACAAAGGTGCCGCTGTAGGTCAGTTGCCGCGAGCCTTGCGCTATGCGCTGCAACAGAGCCAGTCCGTCTTCGGCCGAAGCCTCGCCAGAGGCCAGCAAGGCAGCGGACACCGCCAGCAGCGCGGCGCGAACAATCGGCATCAGCGCCCCTCGCCCGATGCCGCCACGGTGCGGATATTGCGCGCACCGCCGACCATGGTGCCGCCGGGCGCATAGGCCTGGTGCGCCACCAGATATTCCTGCAGGCGCGGCGTCGACTGGGACTGTGCCAGCACCTGCCTGTGTTTTGCTTCAGTCGAACCGGCCGCCACGACCTGCACCGCGTCGTCCCCGGGCGCCATGGCCAGCCATGCGACCACGGCGACACCGGCAGCGGACGCCGCCAGTGCCAGAGCGGGCCGCTGCCATGCAATCACACCTCCTGGTTTCGGGGCCATGACCGTAGGCTCCATGTCGATTGCAGACATCACGCGCGCTGCAACATCGATGCCAAGCTCCTGTTCGCCACGCAAGGCAGCACCTATCAAATGGCAATCACACCATTCACCGCGCAACTCCGGATTGCGCCTTAACGCGCGCAATGTCTCCGCGACCTCATGGCCCTCAAGTTCGCCGTCCATCAGTGCCGAAATCCGTGTCTTCATGTCTTCACCATCTCTTGTCGGGGGCCGCATCGAGCAAGGGCCTCAATTTCGCCGAAATCGCGTCGCGCGCGCGGAAAATCCGCGAACGCACGGTGCCAATCGGACAATCCATCACGTGCGCAATTTCCTCATAAGACAAGCCATCAATTTCACGCAGGACGATGGCCGTACGCAAATCCTCAGGCAGTGCTTCCATGGCGGCATTGACCGTCTGCCCGATCTGTTTCGTCATCAACAACCGTTCCGGTGTGTCGGTATCGCGCAGGAGTTCCGCGTCCTCGTAGTTTTCGGCCTCGTCGCTGTCCACCCCGGTAGTTGCCGAAGCGCGTCGGCCATGGGTCATCAACCAGTTCTTTGCGGTATTGACACCAATCCGGTACAGCCATGTGTAGAAAGCGCTGTCGTTGCGAAAACCTGGCAAGGCCCGGTAGGCCCGGATGAAACTGTCCTGAACGATATCCTCCACCTCGGCCGAGTCACGCACCATGCGCGAAATCAGACGCGCGAGCTTGCGCTTGTACTTGGCAACCAACAGGCCGAAAGCCTGCTTGTCACCCGCCTGCACCCGCTCGACCAGTATCCGGTCCGCTTCGCGATCTCCCATGGGCTTTGCTGTTTGTTCTCGCCAGATGAAAAAATGCGGTTCCGATTTGACCGCAAGCGAGTATAACAAGCCGCTCCGCCCATATTCCTCACTGTTCCGGCCCGGACAATGCCCGACCGTTGCGGAAAGTGACCGGGAGCGATCCAAATAGTTCCACATCGGGAGCGGTGATATAGTCCGGCTCCATGAATCAGGCCGCCATCCAGCATTTCGACGTCCTCATTGTTGGCAGCGGCCTCGCCGGGCAGTCGCTGGCACTGAGGCTCGCGGATACCCGACGGGTAGCCCTGGTCACCAAGAAGACACTGGCGGACTCCGCCTCCGCCTGGGCGCAGGGAGGCATCGCCGCGGTACTCGACCCCGCCGACAGCATCGAGGCCCACGTCGATGATACGTTCACGGCCGGCGCCGGCCTGTGCGACCCGAGCGCTACCCGCTTTGTCGTCGAACATGGTCGCGAGGCAATCGAGTGGCTGATTGCGCGCGGAGTTCCGTTTACCCGGGACGACTCGACGCTGGGTTTCCACCTGACGCGAGAAGGCGGCCACGGCCAACGACGCATCATCCATGCCGCCGACGCGACCGGTACTGCCGTGCAGCAAACCCTGACCGAACAGGTCAGGAGCCATCCAAACATCACGGTTCTGGAGCGCCATATCGCGGTCGATCTGATCACGGCGGCCAAACTCGGCTTGCCCCGCAATCGCTGCCTCGGGGCCTATGTGCTGGACATCGACCGCGACCGCGTCCTGACACTCGGCGCCAGCCATACGGCGCTGGCCACCGGCGGAGCCGGCAAGGTCTATCTCTACACCACGAATCCCGACACCGCCACCGGCGACGGCATGGCGATGGCCTGGCGCGCCGGTTGCCGCATGGCGAACATGGAGTTCATCCAGTTCCACCCGACCTGCCTGTACCACCCGCACGCCAAGTCCTTCCTGATTTCGGAGGCCCTCCGCGGTGAAGGCGGCCTGCTGCGACTGCCGGACGGCACACGCTTCATGCCAGGACACGACAGCCGGGCCGAACTGGCCCCGCGCGACATCGTCGCCCGTGCAATCGACTTCGAGATGAAGCGCCACGGCCTCGACTGCGTGTTCCTCGACATGACACACAAGCCGGTCGACTTCCTGAACGAACACTTCCCGACCATCATGGCCCGCTGCCTGCAACTGGGAATCGACATTACCCGCGAACCGATCCCGGTGGTACCTGCCGCCCACTACGCGTGTGGCGGGGTGGTCACGGACCTGGCCGCGCGTACCGACCTGACGGGGCTGTATGCGCTGGGCGAAACCGCCTTTACCGGGCTGCACGGTGCCAATCGCCTGGCCTCGAATTCACTGCTCGAATGCGTGGTGTTCTCGGCCTCGGCGGCAGCGGACATCCTCGCGGCGCCGATCGAGCCGCTACCCCACCTGCCACCATGGGACGAAAGTCGCGTCCGCGACGCCGACGAAGAAATCGTCATCTCCCACAACTGGGCCGA
>JAIOPW010000086.1 GCA_021413665.1 Rhodocyclales bacterium
GTTCGCCGCGATGATGCTGATCATCATGTTCTCCATGGCCGGCATCCCGTTCTTCATCGGCTTCTTCGCCAAGTTCGCGGTGCTGCTGGCAACGGTGAAGGCAGGCTACACGGCCGTGGCCGTGATCGCCGTGATGTTCTCGCTGGTCGGCGCCTTCTACTACCTGCGCGTGGTCAAACTGATGTACTTCGACACCCCGGTCGATTCGGCGCCGATCAGCGCCGGCCTCGACGTGCGCGTGCTGCTCTCGCTCAACGGCCTCGCCGTCGCTGCCTTCGGCCTGTTCCCGGATGCGGTGATGATGGTCTGCACCACGACGCTGATGCGCTCGCTCTGAGTCGCGCACTCGATCGATGAAGCCGCCACGCGCTTGCCCGCCTGGCGGCTTTTTCTTTGGTCCGCGGCCGCATTCGGGAACGGCATCGGGGTGAATCGGCGGCGCGCTGATATAAGATAAGGCGTTCAAGTTTCAATCATTGGCCCGACCCCGGATGGAAGACTCCGAACTGATCGAACACACTGTATCAAGCGAGCCGGTTTTCGACGGCAAGCTGCTGCATGTGCGGCGTGACACGGTGCGCATGCCGGACGGGCACGAGACCATTCGCGAATGGATCACCCATCCCGGCGCGGTGGTGGTCATCGCCGCGCTGGACAACGGCAAGTTCCTGTTCGAGCGGCAGTTCCGTTATCCGCTGCGGCGCATCTTCCTCGAACTGCCCGCCGGCAAGATCGACCCCGACGAACATCCCCTCGACACCGCCCGGCGCGAGCTGCGGGAAGAGACTGGCCATCAGGCGAAGTTCTGGCGTCATCTGGGAACCATGCATCCCTGCATCGGCTATTCCGACGAACGCATTGAAATCTTCTGGGCCCACGGCCTGATTTACGTCGGCCACCAGCGCGACCACGGCGAGTTTCTGGATGTCGTCGAGATGAGCATCGCCGACGCCATCCTCGCCGTGCGCGACGGCGAAATCACCGATGGCAAGACCATCAGCGCCCTGATGTGGGCCGACAAGATCGACGCCGGCGACTGGGCGGTGCCGGAATGAACACGCCCGACGATTCCGTTCCGCACGAAGAACTGGACCTCGATCCCTCCGGCGGCCACACGCTGGAAGCGCTGCATGTCCTGTCGGAGATTTCGAGCAACCTCGCCGATGAGGACGACCTCGACGAACTGCTCGGCCGCTTCCTCGGCACCATGATCCGCCTCGCCAAGGCCGACGCCGGCGTGGTGCGGGTGCTGACCAGCGACGGCGAGCATCTGCGCATGGTGGCCTCGCGCGGCTTGCCGCCGGCGGTGGTGGAAAAGGAACGCCTGGTCTCGCGCAATTGCGGCCAGTGCGGCATTGCCATCGGCCAGGACCGGCCGCTGTTCGACATCGACCTGACGGGTTGCGACCAGCGCACCGGCGGCGATTTCTTCAAGACCGGCTGCCAGGCCATGGTGGTGGTGCCGCTGTCCAACGGTGGCCGCCTGCTCGGCACCTACAACCTGTTCCTGCCCGAAGCCTTCGAACTGCCCGAGGAAGTCGCGCTGCTGTTCCGCTCGATCGGCGAGCACCTCGGCATGGCGCTGGAGAACGCGCGCCTCAAGCGCGAAAACCTGCGCATCGTGCTCACCAGCGAGCGGCAGATGATGGCCGCCGAAATCCACGATTCGCTGGCGCAGACACTGGCCTACATGAAGATGCGCATGGCCATGCTGACCGACGCGATCGGCGACCAGTCGCTCGAGCGCAGCGCCAAGTATGCCGGCGACGTCAGCCAGGCGCTGGACGACGCCTACGGCCACCTGCGCGAGCTGCTGGTGCAGTTTCGCAGCCGCATGGACCCGATGGGCCTCGAACACGCCCTGCAGGGGCTGGCCTGCGGCTTCCAGGAACGCACCGGAATCACCCTGCGCTACGACAACCGCCTGACCGACCTGCGGCTCGAACCGGAGAAGGAAAGCCAGGTATTCCACATCCTGCAAGAGGCGCTGGCCAACGTCGCGCGCCATTCCGGCGCCACCGAGGCCAGCATGACACTGGAGGCGTCCGGCGACTATTACAACGCCACGGTGGAAGACAACGGCAAGGGCGGGCAGGGCTTTTTCGCCATCGCCAATCGCGTCGGCGGCTTCAAGGAGCATCCCGCGCTGCGCGACCATTTCGGCCTGACCATCATGCGCGAGCGGGCGCAGAAGATCGGCGGCCACCTCGAAGTCGTCAACCTGCCACAGGGAGGCTTCCGCGTCAGGCTCAGCTTTCCGCCCGGAGGGGGCATCTCGGCATGAACACCCAGGTCACCACCGATCCGATCCGCGTCCTGCTGGTCGATGACCACACCCTGTTTCGCAAAGGCCTCGCCGAACTGCTCGAACAGCGCGGCACCATCACCGTCGCCGGCATCGCCGGCAATGGCGAAGATGCGTTGCGCATCCTCGCCGAAGCGCGGCCCGACGTCATCATCACCGACCTCAACATGCCGCCCAACGGCGGCCTGAGCCTGCTGCGGCAACTGATCGCCGACGGCTGGAACGGCCCGGTGCTGGTCCTCACCGTCAGCGACGCCGAGGAAGACCTCGCCGCCGCCGCGTCGGCCAAGGCAGACACCATGAAGCTGCTCACGGCGCGCGAACGCGAGATCCTCCAGCACCTGTCGCAGGGCCTGTCGAACAAGGCCATCGCGCGCGTGCTCGACATCAGCCACGACACCGTCAAGCTGCACGTCAAGCATATCCTGGCCAAGCTCAACCTCAGTTCACGCGTCGAAGCCGCCGTATTTGCCGTCGAGCAAAAGGCGGCCGGGCAGGGCCGGCGCACGTCATGACAGCAGCAAGCATCACCCCCAACCCACAGGAGAAAACCACCATGAAGCTCTACTACAGCCCCGGCGCCTGCTCCCTCTCGCCCCACATCACCCTGGCCGAAGCCGGCCTGCCCTACACCATCGAGAAGGTCGACCTCAAGGCCAAGAAGACCGAAACCGGCGCCGACTTTTTCGCCATCAACCCCACCGGCTATGTCCCCGCGCTGGTGCTCGACAACGGCGAAATGCTGAGCGAAGGCCCGGCCATCGTGCAATACCTGGCCGACCTGGTGCCGGCCAAGAAGCTCGCGCCGCCCGCCGGCAGCTTCGAGCGCGTGCGCCTGCAGGAAGTGCTCAACTACATTTCCACCGAACTGCACAAGTCCTTCAGCCCGCTGTTCAACCCCGCCGCGCCCGAGGACTGGAAGACCTTCATGCGCGCGCAGGTCGTGCGCCGCCTGGAACCCATGGAACAGCGCCTGAAAAAGGCCGACTACCTGATGGGCGAGTTCACC
>JAIOPW010000382.1 GCA_021413665.1 Rhodocyclales bacterium
GATGATGAGTTGCTTTGACATTGTTTGTATGGGCAATACCGGGGGCAATACCGAGTCAGGAGCGGCGCATCATAAGCGCGCCTCTCCCAATTACGCAAGCCGGGGACTAATTCAGCAGGATACGGGTGACGTCTTCGCCGAGGCCAAAGTCCTCGTCGTCGCTGTCCTCGGCGAGCAGTTCTTCGAGGATCAGGGCATCGACTTCATGGCGGTAGCGCCAGATCACGGCGAGCACGATGACCTTGAGGCGATCGAGGCTGACTTCCGGGTCCGGCAACGCCAGGGCACGCTGGATGATGGCTTCGCGCAGCGAGGCATCGACCGCGTCGTGCTGTTCGAGGAAGGCGATGAAACCGCGGCAGGCGGCAGGCAGCCTTTCCTGTTCTTCCTCGTCGTAGATCCGGATGGCGCCGGCCAGCGCCGGGCTGAGACAGCGATTGCCCTCCTCCCCCGCCAGACCATCGAGCCAGGACAACGCCGCCGTGATGTCGTCGCTGCCGAAACCGGCCGCCGAAAGCTTGCGTGCCAGCACGTCCGGCTCCGGGCAGGCATCGGGCAGGTAGTTCTCGAACAGGTAAACCAGAATATCGATCATGAATGCAGTCTTTGATAGAGGCCGCCGGGTAACTGGGCAACACGGCCAGCGAGTTCCATGGGCAACAGCATGGCAAGAAGGTCGGCGGGCGTCAAGCCGCTGCGCGCTGAAAGCGTGTCGAGGGCGCACGGCGCATCGCCGATAAAAGCGAGTACCCGCTCTTCCGCATCGTCCGGCGCCGAAAGCGTCCGGGCGGGAGTGGCAACAGCCGCCGGAGATGGTCCCCAGCGCAGCTCTTCGAGGATGTCCTGCGCCGACTCGACCAGCTTGGCGCCCTGGCGAATCAGTTGGTGGCAGCCGCGCGACAGCGGCGAGTGGATCGAGCCGGGAATCGCGAACACCTCGCGCCCGCTTTCGGCCGCCAGCCGTGCGGTGATCAGCGAACCACTGCGCAGCGCCGCCTCGATCACCAGGCAGCCAAGTCCGAGCCCGGCGATGATGCGGTTGCGCCGCGGGAAATTGGCCGCCAATGCCGGGGTGCCGAGCGGGAACTCGCTAAGCACCACACCCTTTTCGGCGATGCCGCGGGCCAAAGCCTCGTTGCGCGCGGGATAAAGCCGGTCGGCGCCGGTGCCGATCACCGCGACCGTGCCGGCCGCCGTCGCCAGGCCGCCGCGGTGGGCAGCGGCATCGATGCCCAGCGCGAGGCCGCTGACGATGGTAAGCCCGGCGTCGCCCAGCGCTTTGGAGAAGGCCTCGGCATCGCGCTCTCCCTGCGTGGTCGCGTTGCGGCTGCCGACCACGGCCAGCATCGGGCGATTCAGCATGGCGGCATCGCCCTTGGCGTAGAGCAGCACCGGTGGATCGTCGGCGGTCAGCAGGCTTTGCGGGTAATCCACGTCGGCCAGCGTCAGCAAACGGTTGCCGGGCTGCGCCGCCCAGTCGAGTGCGGCATCGATATCGACCGTACACTCATGGCCCAGCAAACGTTCAGCCAGCGCGGGATCGACCACGGCGGAAAGTGCGCGCGGACTAGCCTCGAAAATTGCCTGCGGCAGGCCGAAGGCTTTGAGCAAGGCGCGGCGACTTTCGCCGCCGACGCCGGGGATCAGCGTGAGACGGAGCCAGGAAGCAAGTTCGAGGCGATCCGTCGCCATGCGCTTACGGTGTGCGGATCGTGTCGCCCACCACCATCGGATGGGTTGCGTTCATGACCAGGGCGTAGGAAACCCGGTCGAAAACGCGGAATACATAAAGCAGGCCATTGCGGACGTCGGGGATCTGATAGACCGTCTTTTCACCCTGATAGCGGTTGGTCACCTCGGGCCCGGCCAGGTCGGCCGCCAGTACATGGCCGGGTTCCAGCCCATCCGCCTTGCCGCGATTGAGGGTGATCACGGACTGCGGACCGCCGAAATTCACGCCACTGTATATGGCGAGTACCTTGGCCCTGATCATTTTGGTCGGCGCACGCGGCACATAACTCGGCACATCCTGGCGCGGTGCGGGCAGAAGCCTGTCGTCGCGCACGATTTCGAGTTTCGAGGTGCTGACCAGGAAGCTCGACGGCACGCCGCCTCTGGTCTGACGCGCGGTGCCGAGGTAAATGGCTTCGTGGCCCAGGACTTCCTTGGTATCGGGATCGAGCAGCGGCTTGCCGGGGCGGAACAGTTGCCAGACCTTGTGCGCGGCGGTGACTTCGGTCGTGTAGATGGTGTCGCCGGCGCCGGCAATGACGCGGTCGCCCTGCACGGCCACGACGCGCGGCGCCGCATCCAGTCCGGCCGCGTCGAGCACGCGCGGCTCGCTGAGGAAAGGTTCGATTTCCTGCGCAGGAATGGTCGGGATGCCCTTCTTTGTGGCTTCGACGTATTCGCGCCGCTCTTGGTGCACGGTTACCAGTTTGAGGCGCGGCTGGTTGCCGCTCTTGTCGAGCGCAATGACCTGGCCGGGATAGATGAGCTGCGGGTTCTTGATCTCGTCCGCGTTCAGCTTCCACAGCTCGCCCCAGCGGTAGGGATCGTTGAGGAACTTGGCGGCGATGCCCCACAGGGTGTCTCCGGGCGTCACCACGTGCCTGTCGGGGGCGCCATCGGCGAGTTGCAGGGGCTGCGTGCCCTGTGCGAGCACCAGGGTGCTTGAAATGCTGATGAGCAGCGCAGATATAATGCGACGCATGGCTTGATCTCCTGGCCGAGTGTCTATGTGGATGGCGAACCACCCGAGAATTCGTCCGATTCTGCCCGACAATTCCCCCTGCATCAATTCTTTCAAGAGCGGTTTCATGGCCCTATTGCCGATTTTGCGTTACCCCGATCCCCGCCTGCACAAAATAGCGGCCGCCGTCACTGAGGTCGATGCGCGCATCCGCCAACTCGCCGCCGACATGGCCGAGACCATGTATTCCGCCCCCGGCATCGGGCTGGCGGCTTCCCAGGTGGACCAGCATGTGCGCCTGATCGTGATCGACATTTCCGAAGACAAGTCGCAGTTGCAGACCTTCATCAACCCGGAGCTGCTGGAAAAATCCGGCGAATGCGAAGGCGAGGAAGGCTGCCTCTCCGTCCCCGGCATCTACGAGACGGTGCGGCGCGCCAGCCATGTCCGGGTGCGCGCGCTGGGGCTGGACGGCAAGCCCTTCGAGCTGGAAGCCGACGACCTGCTCGCGGTGTGCATCCAGCACGAAATGGATCATCTCGAAGGCAAGGTCTTCGTCGAATACCTGTCGCGCCTCAAGCAGACACGGATCAAGAGCAAGCTGGTCAAGCAGGCGCGCGAGACTTTCTGAACGCCCATCCATGAAGCTGATTTTTGCCGGTACGCCAGAGTTTGCGGCGCGCGCACTCGAAGCGATTCTTGCCGCCGGTCACGAGGTGGCACTGGTGCTGACCCAGCCCGACCGTCCCGCCGGCCGCGGCATGTCGCTGCAAGCCTCCGCCGTGAAGAAGGTGGCGCTGGCGCACGGTATCCCGGTGTCCCAGCCCGAGCGCCTGAAGGATCCGGCAACACATGAGCCGATCCGCGCCGCCTGCGCCGCAGGCGGCGCCGAGCTCATGGTGGTGGCCGCTTACGGCCTGATCCTGCCGCAGGCCGTGCTCGACCTGCCGCGCCGCGGCTGCATCAACATCCACGCCTCGCTGCTGCCGCGCTGGCGCGGCGCGGCGCCGATCCATCGCGCCGTCGAGGCTGGAGACGCGCAAACCGGCATCACCATCATGCGCATGGAAGCCGGTCTCGATACCGGTCCCATGCTGCTGGCCCGCGCCATCGCCATCGACGCGCAGGACACCACCGGCAGCCTGCACGACCGCCTTGCGACGCTGGGCGGAAAACTGGTGGTCGAAGCATTGGCGCGCTTCGATCAACTTGTCCCCGTGGCACAGCCCGACGACGGCGTCACCTATGCCAAAAAGATCGACAAGGCCGAGGCCCGGCTCGACTGGAACCAGCCGGCGGCGATCCTGGCGCGCAAGGTCCGCGCCTTCGATCCCTTCCCCGGTGCGGTGGTGACGCTCGCCGGCGAGGCGGTCAAGGCCTGGCGCGGCGCGGCGGTGGCGGATGGCGGGCGCCCCGGCCAGGTACTGGCGGCCGATGCGGCGGGCATCGTCGTTGCCTGCGGCGAAGGCGCACTATGCATCACCGAGCTGCAAAAGCCCGGCGGGCGCCGTGTCACCAGCGCCGACTTCCTGCACGGCAGCCCCCTGAGGCCCGACTGACACCAACCCGCAAAGCACTGGCGCGCCTGACGCGCTTAAACCCCCACGTAGCGCCCCGTCTTGTGGTTGACGGCGATGACCAGGTTGAGCGCCAGCGCGCCGACGATGGACAGCCCGACGCTGAGAGGATCGCGCACCAGCAGCGCGGCGCCGACGATCAGCACGTCGGCGGCCATCTGCACCTTGCCCGCAGGCCAGCCGCGCGTGTTATGCAGGTAAATCGCCATGACGCCCAGGCCGCCGAGGCTGGCCTTGTGCCGGATCAGGATCAGCAGGCCGACGCCGGTAAGGAAGCCGGCCATGATGGCGGCAAACAGCGGATCGATGCTCTGGATCGAAATCAGCCCCGGCAGGACTTCCGTATAGATGGCCAGCAGGCTGACGGCGACGAAGGTCTTGGCCGTGAATTCCCAGCCCATGGCGCGCACGGCGAAGACGTAGAAGGGCAGGTTGATGGCAAACAGCACAATGCCCATCGGCCAGCCGCCGGCATAGTGGATCAGGAAGGCCAGCCCGACCGTGCCGCCGGTAAGCAGGCCGGCCTGGCGAAACAGCAGCACCGCAAAGCCGACCAGCAAGGGCGCGACCAGCAGCGCCTGAATGTCCTCGGCGAGGGTATGCGGGATCTCGGTGGCGCCGCTCATGAGGTCGTCCGGCAGGAAAACGGCCAGTCTAGCCGACGCCGCGATCCGCGCAGGTCCGACCGCGACAGGCGGGCTGGTATCCTTCGCCGATGCAAATGCTCCCCCCCCTTGCCGAGGCCTTGCATACGGCCGCAGGCCTGATCGCCGCCGTGCTTGCGGGGCGCAATTTCGACGTCGCGCTGGCGCGCGCCGCCTTGTCCGCGCCGCTGCGCGCCGTGACCATGGACCTCGCCTATCCGGCGCTGCGCGCCTTCGGTCGCGGCGATTTCCTGCTTGGCCTGCTGCTTGAACGCCCGCTCAAGGACGCCATGGCGCGGGCTCTGCTGCTGGCGGCGCTGACGCGGCTCGAAGCACGACCGGAGGAAGCGCACACCACGGTCGACCAGGCGGTGACGGCGGCGGCAGGTCTGGCGCGGGGACAGTTCAAGGGCCTGGTCAATGGCGTGCTGCGCAATTTCCTGCGCCGGCGTGAAGAGCTTCTGGCCCGGGCGGACGCCGATCCGGTGGCGCGCTGGCAGCATCCGGCGTGGTGGATCGCGCACCTGCGCCAGGATCACCCGGCGCACTGGGAATCCATCCTCGCCGCCGGCAACAGCCATCCGCCGTTGTGTCTGCGCCTCAATCGTCGCCGTGTCGCCAACGCCGACTATCTGCTTCAGCTTGATGCGGCGGGCCTCGCCGCGCGCGCGCTGGACGACACGGCGATCCTGATCGACAAGCCGGTGCCGGTGGAGCGCATCCCGGGTTTTGCCGCAGGGCTGTGCTCGGTGCAGGATT